>JAXJRB010000161.1:0-3516 GCA_036310845.1 Lachnospiraceae bacterium
CCCTAACATGACACCAATTGCATTGTCCCCCTCCTTCACATAATCGGTTACATCATAGGCACGATAATACACCTCTTTTGAATAAACCGACTGTCCTGGTGAAAAATATTCATCTCCTACCTTTTCCCCATTCATATGGATGTCATAAATACCAAGCGTAGACGCATAAAGTCTTGCCGAAGTAATCTGCGAACTAACATCAAATTCCTTACGCAACATTGGAGCCGGTTCTTCTCCACCGGGTGTTAACAAATATCCCGAAGAAGACTCTACCCAGCCCTCTACAAGCTTACTATAATATGGGCTGAAAATATTCTGATTCGTTTGCTCAAAAGTCTCTTCATATATCCGCTCACCTGTATTATTACTTACAATTACATTATCGTAATAAGCATAAAATGCACCTCTTGTAGTCCAGAAACCAACTTGCCCAATTATGGTTTGTTTACCCAACGTATCTTGCGCAACCAGTATTTCGTCTAATAACACCGATATTTCTGTACCATCAACATCTATCTGCACATGATGACTTACTCCCCAAAAGGAATCCTTCTCAAAACCGTAATCCACTAATGCAAAACGGCTGGCTTTTAAAATCTTTTCACCATGCATCTCAGAAATAACAAGGTCAAATTCTTCACCTGTCGTATCTATACTACATATCATATGATTTCCATATGCTCTCTCCGTTGCTCCCCATACAAAACCTGAATTGGAGGCACTATCCATTCGTACATCATATTCCATTGTATAACGCTCTTCATATTCAGAACTTTCCTCTGTTTTCTGAAGACATATCCACTCAGCACCATCCCAGTCCTCATCTGTAATAGCCGTGTCAAAATATGCCTCCTGCTGAGCCTCGATTTTCTTATTATCCTTATCCCATACGTTTACCTGCCAGTAGTAACGAGTCTCTGCTGCAAGCACATCACCAGCATAAGGGATCGCAACTGATATTCCCGACTCTACTTTTCCAGAGTCCCACAAATATTCTTCCTTATCAAGTTTCTCCTGTGAACCAGCAACCACAATTTGATATGCTGTCTGTTTCTGCCCTTGTGTCATATCCTTAAGTTTCCAGCTAAACACCGGATTTTCATCAATACCAATGGGATTTTCTCTATAATTTACTGTTAAATCCTCTACAACACAGGAAGAGGCTGTATTACTACAGCCCCCAAGAAATATGATACTTATACCTAAAAAAATACAACTCCACAAATATTTCATCTGATTCATTACAAACCTCTTTTTTATACTAATTCTGTCTTCCCTGATACCACATTACTGCCAAAATAATCGGAACCATACACATGGTCGGCATAGCATAACGGATACATGTATTTACCGGAGAAATCATACATACAAGGATATTAACCATCGCCGGAATCGCAACAATTAATGCCTTATATTTCTTCTGTACCACAAAATATACAACTGTAAAGACTACACACCACGCATAAAAACCCGCACGATATAGCATCCCTATACCTGGCACATACTCTAACTTACTCAACTGTTCTAAAAGAAACCTTGCCGGTGCAAGCTGTTCTATCTGTTTCGCATCCGACATACTCGCCGTAAACATATATCGCTCTTCTTCATAGAATCCAAGGCCTTCCTTATAGGTTCCCACCTCCGGATAATAATATCCATAGGAACATTCAAAAAATGCATCAATATATGTAAGTGGATGTCTTAAAAACTGCGCAAACCACACCTTTAGATAATCCTTTTTCAATGCTGCAAAATGACTTCCCGTTGGATTCGTCACACTTCCCTCCTGCTCTCTTAAGCAATTCTTTACCCAATCTGCAAGATGTGGCTCATATACATTCGGAAGCTCATCATAATCAAACAACGTATCTAAAACCGCTCGTTCCTCATCCGTCACATCATCCGGATGCTCAATCGCATACTTTGCCGTCTGCTGGAACAAAATGCAGTATGTATCCACCTTTGACTCTAAACTGATAACGCCCATAGCCGGATATACCACGTTATTCAATAACATAGTAATTCCTAACATTACAACTATGGCGCCTCCCATGAATACCTTTTTCTTATTCGACATCACAAGGAATACAAATGGAAGAGTAAATAATACTACAAAAATCCCATTATTACGAATCTGAGTCATCAATACTGCATACAGTACTAACAGAACAATATTACGCTTTTTCCCAAAGAATTCTTCTTGAAAAAACAAGCAATATATCACCTGTACCGCAAATAGCATTGTAAACGGGTAATACAAAGAATCCTTAATTACAGTAACGTCAAAAATACTCCATACGGTAAACAATGCAAAATATGCCACTACTCCCCAACGCATCCAATAAGGACTCTTCATCTTCTTTAATACCACACACACCTGAGCCACTGCAAAGCATGTCAATGCTGTTTGCATAAAAGGAATTAAGAACATACCAAGGTTGGCAATTCCCCACTTCTGTGAATACCATGCAATAGCACCATAGAAAAAGCTCACAAATGGCGGATGATGATTTGTAAAAATCTCTAATCCATAAAAATTGCTAATCTGTGCTCCTCCATCCCAAGACATACTACACGGGAAAAAGGCAAGCAAATACGGAAGTCTGCATACAAATATGACCACCATCACCCCAAGCACAACATGCTTCTCAAACAACCATTCTGTCAAACCGTTCGGTTCACGCAGAGTACTCTGCTCTGCCCGTTTCCCAAACCAATCTCCACAAAAAGAAACCAATAAGTAAAATGCCGGAACATATCCTAAAAACATCACAATTGCAAATATTGCAAACTTCAAATCTTCATGTGCAGTCTGTTCCTTACCGATTATCATGCATATTGCAAAAATCACTGCAACCATTGCATATCCTATCTTTTCTCTTGTACTTTGACGATTCCATATACTGTTACTATTCTTTAACTGCTGAAAATACAAATATGCCAAAGCAACGCATACTATAAGCTGCGTTACTCCTGCACCATTCAACGCCATAGAAAGATTACCCGTAGACTTTACATCTGCAAATACAGCCACCGTTGAACAAATTGCCAGTATAATAATACTTACTATGTTTGCCATATATATTCGTTTATTCATTCTCTTCTTCCCTCGATAATACATCCCAGAAATAATATCTTGGTCGTTTCTTCGTCTCCATATAATTACGTCCTACATACTCACCAATAATTCCAAGCGACAAGAGAACTGCTCCTCCCAATAGCCAAATGGATACTAATATGGAAGACCATCCACTCACAGTTGTTCCAAAATAGTGCTCATAAAATACATGAATAATCATAATAAATCCTACAAGTAACGCCAAAATCCCCAGTGCAAATACCATTCGAATCGGCTTGATACTAAAGGAAGTAATACCATCTGCTGCCAAGGTCACCATTTTAGTCAGAGAATACTTAGATTCTCCCTGCATACGTGGAAACACCTCAAAATGTACCACGGATGTCTTCAACCCTATGTCTGGAATAATTCCTCTCAAAAACAGATTGACCTCACCA
>JAXJRB010000162.1:0-31017 GCA_036310845.1 Lachnospiraceae bacterium
CGCACCAGTTTTGAACTGGCTAACCATTATTAATGGTTTTTATCCGTTGCAATTTTCATTGCTGTTTATAAAGGATTTGTTCTCTGAATTTTCTTTGAACGAGTTCCTTATGAACTCTTACGAACCTTTGGTTCGTTTCTCAAATAGAATTTTCAGGGTTGCATTACTGTTTATTTGTCAATGTTCTGTGTTTATTATTTATTTTACCTTGTCAGGCGCAACTCTGTTAGAATATCACAAGTCAGCATTTCCTGTCAAGCACTTTTTTAAACTTTTTTGTTTCATCATTCATTTCCATGTGTGAAATCAAAATCGTTTCTTGTCGCTTTATCTGTTTGCCTCAGCGACGAAATTTATCTTAACATTTCACTCCATTATTGTCAACGATAAAATTGCCTTTTTTTTAAGTTCATCAATTCAACCAAATCACTTGTTTTTGCAAGGTAAATGCACATTTTCTTCCTCTTATTGTACGAACCATGCACATCTTTACCTCTCCTTTCAAAATATAACAATAATCCTCTTGAAATGATAATTATTTTTCAGTATATATACACTAATAACTTTCGCATTTACATTCTATTTTCTTTCCAATTGCAAAAATTTTGCATCAATTCGTTTTGTTTTCTTTTCTATTAGCAAACGCAATATAACCACATTAAATTACTTCCATAAAACACATCCACAAACCTGCATGTACATCAATATCAAAATTCCAGAATTTATATACGTTATCGTACATAAAAACTCTTCTAATATAACCTAACATAAGTTACCTTAAAAGAGTTTTATTTTTTAGCCACTATTATTTCAGATAAAAAGCGTTTGCTCATCATCTATCACTCGCGAGAATTTCTTACGAAATTCTTATTAACAACCACTACGTAACAACAATTTCCTATTGTTAAAAATAGTGGGTGCGCATGCTACACTTCGAGCACTTTCCTAACAAACCCAAAACCTCATATCCTCAACCCGATTCATCGCAAGCTTCACACTATATACGGAACTTATTTAATAAATTCACCAACGATTCTGCCTGACTTTTTTGTTCTTCGCTTATCGCCGCTGTTTCTTGCGAAATCGCAGAATTATTATCTACAACTCCTGCCACTACAGTTATACTCTCCTGTACCTGTTCAATACTCTGCATCTCTGCTTGAAGATTTTTTACAATATTATCAATTCTTGCTGTTGTCTCTTCTGCCCCTATAAGCACTTCTTCCATATTAACCGAAGCCTCTTCCGTAATAAAAATACCATTTTCTATTTCTAAGTTAACTTCCTGAAGTAATTCCTCTTCACCCTGGGCTATCATCACCTCGTTCAATTTCGTGACTGCTTTCATTATATTTTGCATAACTTCTTTCAATTCATTCAGTTTTGCATTACTCATTTCCAACACAGAATAAGATGTTTTTGATATTTTTACTGCCTCTTCTGCATCTCTTTCGTTATTCATAATATTCTGTTCCAAAAAATCTAGCAGCATCATCAAATCAGACACCTGTGTTGCCTGAGAAGTACAAGCAATTGCTAATTCTTCTGCCGCTTTGGCCAGTTGTCCCGATCCACAATCTAGCTCCTTAGAAGCTTCTCGTATTGTTCCAACTGTATGGCGCATATCCTCTACAATTTGCAAAAGTGAATCTTTAATTTGTATGAATTCTCCTACATACTTCTGGCTAATTGTAACATTATAGTTCCCCTTTCCCATTTGCTCTAGAATAAACGAAATCTCATCAATAATATTAACTAAATTCAGTTTCATGGTATCAATCGCAGCCACCATTTTTCCCACTTCACTATCATCTACATCCATCTCTAATCGAGTATGAAGATTTCCTTTTGACATTATAATCATTTGTTCTGAAACTTTTAATATTGGCATCAACAGCTCTCGCACAGAAAATTGTAATGTTCGCACATCTCGAAGTATCATATGCATAAAATAAAACAAAAACGCAATCCCCAGTCCTGCCTGCATCAGCAAAATTGCTTGTTTTTCCTTATCCATACGTTCTTGAATCTTCTGGATTGTTTTATCTGTTAAATCATTGATTTTTTGAATCGTATCGCCATACTCTGTTCCGAATACAAAAGCAGTCGCTTTTCCAATATCACCATTCTCTACAGCCTTCATTGCTTCTTCTTCCAATGGAACCAAACCATTTGAAAGACTTGCAATTTCTCGAAGCGCCTCCCATTCCTGCTCTTTTATATCATTCTGTTCTAGTCCATTCCATGCTTTATCGCGATTCCTGTCCTCGCTAAGTTCCTTTTGATAGTCAGCATAATAATGCTTGTCTCCTGTTACAGCATACGCTTGTACTGCATAAGTTAAAGTCTTCGATCCGAGTCTATATTGATTTAAATACATGGTATTCTCTATACATTTATCCGAGACTCTTACCATCATTACACTCGCAAATAGGAATAACAATAACAATACCATCCCTACCGCTAATGATACATGCGAATTTTTTACTATTTTCTTCAACCGATATTCCTGACTATTTTTCAAAACAACTCCCTCTTTCACACTTCCCATACAAACAACCATGCCTTTCTAGTAGCTGTACATTCACTGCAAGCATAAATCTACACACTTTTACGCTTGCCTCTTTCATAGTACATAGTTACGAACAGAAATCCATCCTTACTTTCCTTCTTAATAAATATTATAACTTTTCTTGTGTCAATATAGCAACAGTATTTTGTCATTTTTCTAAACACAGTGTCTTTTATCTGAATATTGTTTCATTTCAAAAAAAGACGCTGAAAGTTATACTTCAGCGCCTTATCTTTATTATTTTTCCAACAATCAGTAATTAAATTACTTAACTAAGAATTACTTACCAGCTACCTGTGCTGCAACTTCTGCTGCGAAGTCGTCAACCTTCTTCTCGATACCTTCACCAGTTTCAAAACGAACAAACTTCTTAAGAGTAACAGTTGCATTGTTCTCCTTAGAAAGTGCATCAATGTACTGCTTAACTGTCTGCTTTCCATCTTCTGCCTTAACGTAAGCCTGCTCAAGTAAGCAAACTTCCTTTAATTCCTTGTTAAGACGTCCGTTTACAGCGCCTTCGATAACCTTCTCTGGCTTTCCTGCCATCTTAGGATCATTCTTAATCTGTTCAGCAATAATTGCCTTTTCATGTTCCTTATACTCTTCTGAAACTTCATCTGTAGAGATATATTTAGGATTTAAAGCTGCAATCTGCATAGCAATATTTGTAAGGCCTTCCTTAACTGTATCGCTAACAACTTCTGTTTCTGCTTCAACGATAACACCAATTCTTCCGCCACCATGTGTATATGTTACAACACATCCATTTTCAGCTACAACCTTCTCAAATCTTCTGATTGATAAGTTTTCACCAATAACTGCGATTTTTTCAACTAATGCTTCCTTAACTGTCTTAGAAGCATCTGCTTTCCACGCCTCTGCAAGGAATGTATCAATATCTGTTGCAGTTGTAGCAAGAGCCTGCTCTGCTACTGCTGTAACATAATTCTGGAATTCTTCATTCTTAGCAACGAAGTCTGTCTCAGAGTTTACTTCAACAACTGCTGCTGTCTTATCTCCATCAACGATAACTTTACAAAGACCTTCTGCTGCAATTCTGCTAGCTTTCTTTTCAGCCTTTGCCTGTCCATTCTTTCTTAAGAATTCTACTGCTTCTTCCATATTACCGTTAGTCTCGTTAAGAGCCTTCTTGCAGTCCATCATACCTGCGCCAGTCATTTCTCTTAAATCTTTTACCATTGCTGCTGTGATAGCCATATTAATATCCTCCAATTCAAAGAATGTGTGTAATTATGCTTCTACTTCTTCTGCAACTTCTTCTGCTGCATCTACCATAACCTCACCCTGCTTAGCTTCGATAACTGCATCAGCCATAGCAGAAACAATTAATTTAACCGCTCTGATTGCATCATCGTTACCAGGAATTACATAATCAAGTTCTTCCGGATCACAGTTTGTATCTGCAATACCAATTAAAGGAATACCAAGTGTATGAGCTTCCTGTACGCAAATTCTTTCCTTCTTAGGGTCTACAACAAAGATAGCATCTGGAATCTTTGTCATATTTTTAATACCACCAAGATTCTTCTCTAACTTTTCCCATTCCTTCTTAAGTTCGATAACTTCCTTCTTTGGAAGAACATCAAATGTTCCATCCTCAGCCATTGTTTCGATAGCCTTTAATCTTGCAATTCTGCTTCTGATGGTCTTGAAGTTTGTAAGCATACCACCTAACCATCTTTCATTTACATAGAACATTCCACAACGCTCAGCTTCTGTCTTAACAGCATCCTGAGCCTGCTTCTTTGTACCAACAAAAAGAACTGTACCTCCCTGAGCTGCAATATCAGCCACTGCCTTGTAAGCCTCATCAACCTTACCTACAGACTTCTGTAAGTCGATAATATAGATACCATTTCTCTCTGTGAAAATGTATGGAGCCATCTTAGGATTCCATCTTCTTGTCTGATGTCCAAAATGAACACCTGCTTCTAATAACTGCTTCATTGAAATAACGCTCATGTTTTACCTCCATTTTCTGCGGCTATACCGCCTCTTCCGTCCACCTCATCTTCGTGTGCCACCCCGAACGTATAGGGCAATGGGCCACAAATCAGCAAACGTGAATCATTGATATTTTACTTGTCATGTATGCAAGCAGTGCATAATCACAACATTTGCATTTTAGCACAAAAAAATCCTCTAAGCAAGAGGATTTTAAAACATTTTAATATTATCTTGAGATTTTCTCTGCAATTTCTATCCACGTTGCATTAATTGGGATTTCTTTTTCTCCAACTGCAATTTTCTTATCATATCCGTGTTGCATAAGATAAGCATCAAATTCACTTGCATTATCTACAAGCCCTGCCGTCTGCAACTTTCTTGCAACCGTCCCCGAATCATCGCCACTAGCAATTCTTATTTTTACCAGGTCTCCTAATTCCTTTGGGTTATTTTCTTCCGAATTAAGCACCTCTTCTATAGAACTCTCTACCATACTATCCTCTATTGTTGCTAAATCCGAATCTTCTTCTATATCTGTCTGCATCATCGTATCTTCCTCTGAGGACATTTCCATTTCTGAACCGTTTTCCTCCGAGGACATTTCCATTTGCAGACTATTTTCTGCTTCTACTGCCACTGTCATACTCGTTTCTTCGCTAAGGATTTCGAATTCCACAGAACTTTGCAACACATCATTCTCAGCACTGTCTCCAACTATTGTATCTTCCTTTTTTCCAGAAGCTTCCCCTTCATTTCCGAAAGCCATAAGAAACGCTGCTGTTAAAACAATTCCTATCCCCAGTCCTCTTAACTGATATTTCAATCTCATATGTAACACTCCTCCATCATGCTCCCTTAAATAGGTTAATCACAAGTTTAACTTCACCTACTCCAAGACCTAATTCTTTGGCAATATCCACATTAGACATACCATCCTTATACATACGAAGTATCTTATCATTATTATTTTCAACAACTGGTTCTTTTAGCTCTCCAGCTTCCTTACGCACTTCTTTATTTTCTTCCTGATGCTTTATCGTTTTGATAGAAGCTTCTAATTTAATCGCCTGATCTTCTCTTTTTTCTGTGCGTTCTACGCGCGGCGCCTGTTTCGCAAAGGAATATACTTCTATATTTCTTTCCTCTGACACTTTTACTTCTTCCTGAACTCCCAAAGCACTAGCTTCATCCTGAGCCTTTACCGATTCCTGCTCTACTGTAGTTACCTCTGTTGGAATATTATCACCAAAAATCTTATCCAATGTAATACGTTCAAGCGGCTTACCTTCCATCGGAACAAACTCTGTTATATCACCTTTTAGAGAATCTTCTTTTTTGGTTTCTTCCATTTTCACTTCCGTAATCTTAGCCTCTACCACCTGCGTCGTAAGCTGTACTTGTTTTTCAAGCAATGCACTTGCCTCTTCTTTCGCTGCTAATGCGGTAGCAGCAGCGTTTGCCTTTTCTTCTGCTTCCTTTGCCTGCTTATCTACCTGTTTTGCTGTTTCTTTGAGATTCTCATGTTTATCATTGAGCATATCATACAAAAACATAATCTCTTGGTGTGTTTTATTCATATCCGAAAGTACCGTCTCTGAATACTCACTAATTGCCATTATCTTTTCATTAGAAAGTCTTTCTGCGGTACGTTCTGTTTTCTCCACTGCATACTCTAGAGTCTCATCAACAACCTCAATTACTCTACTCTTTGCAGCCTCCATTTCCTTTTCTATCAATTTTCGAATAACTTCCACATCAATTTCTTGCATTTTTTCATCATTATTCTTTTTTTCCGGGATGATAAAGCTTGCCACAAATGCTCCTATACCCAAAATCAGTAATGCTGCTTCCATCCAATTCATCTTTTCTTCTTAACCCTCCATATAGTAATTATATTTTCATATCAAAGCCACCTTCCGGCTTCGTAATTACTTTGCCATCCTGCGACTTCTTTTTTTTGTTTTTACCACCATCCCCCTGGTAGTTTCCGTTCCCCTTTTCCTTGGCATCAAAACGTTCTTCTTTCATAAATGATTGCTCTGAACGCACAACCTGACGAGCCTTTTGATATTCCTGCTTCGTCTCTTGCGTAACAATATTTCCTTGATCCAGCATCCCCTTTTCCACCTGACGTGTCTGGTTCTGCAGAACATCATTTGTCTGTTGTATCGTTGCATTTAACAAAATAGGACTAATAGCCATATATCCTCCTCCTATCTATATAGCAAAAGTCAATTACAACTATAGATTTGTTGATGCAACATCTCCGGATTTTTTTACCAAACGACAGAATGTATATTCATTCTTTATCGTTTTGGCTGCCCCCGAAATAGTTACCGCAACACCTTGGTACATAGTACCTCTCACATCAATATGTGCATTATCATCATACTTCAAAGCTTCTTCAAGCTCTTGTATCTCTTGAAGCTCTGCTGCCAAAGCCTTTTGTTGTTCAGGAAGTGTCTGTTGAAGCATTTGTACATTCTTAAGTTGCTCCACGGTAGGCTTTATTCCTGACTTTATCTTTTCTGTCGTTGCCTTTAGAATCATCTGCATCTGACTAACCGACTTTGACTTCTCTGCAACATCTTTCTGAAGCTCTACAAAGCGTTTCTTCATCTCCGGGTCACTTCCTACTTCTATTATAGTAGCTACTCCCATTGGTGAACCGGCATTTTTTACATTCACTGACTTAGACGCAATAATTTTGCCGCCTGTGATAAGTCCTTTTCCAGCTTCTGCATGAACTTCTGTCGCTTCTACTGTAGAATTCAATATTTGTTCTGATTCTACATATCCTTTGGCTTGTACTTCAGCTGCTGAAATAAATTTAGCAATAACATTTCCACCAGCTTTAAGCTTTCCTTTATTTTGGCCATGCATACCTCTTGCAATGATAATGTTACCACCTGCTTCGATTTCTGCACCTTCTACCACTCCACCTACAAAAACATCTCCATCTGTTTTGATACGGAAGTTCTCACAGACATTTCCTTTCACCTCAACATTTCCATTATATTCAATATTACCTGTTGAAGTATCCACATTCTCTACCTCATAAATATCTGATACAAACACAGCCTCATCTACTAACGAAGCATGTCCATCCACCATACTCATAAGCTTTAATCCATCTTGGGAAATTTCAAGATTCCGTCCAAAATCAAACTTTGGCTTGCGCACATCTCTTGCCTTTGTAACAGTTCCAAATACATCTACACCATCTTCTCCGCGTTCCTCCGGTTCAATCTCTGCGAGCACCTGTCCTTTCACGCAATGATGAAGCATATTTAGCTTAAAATAATCAACACTACCGTCTTCCTTAATCTCTGGTCGCGCTTTATTATTTGTATCAAAATAATACTTTATTTTACCATCTCTACCTGCTGTTGGCAACTTTCCTTTTGCAAGAACCACATCTGTACAATACATTTTTCCGCTAATTGCAAGTTCAATTGCCTCTTCATCTATTCCAAATCTAACTTTCAGATTCGTTAATTCACGTTTAATATCATCTTTGGTCAATTCTTTTCCGCCTTCGCTTGGCGGATAAATTCTTATTGTTACTGTCATTTTATCCTGACTGACAACCATATTATATTTTTCATCAACCGTCGGAATCTTAATCGGACTCAAAAAAAGGACAACCTTCTCCTCCCCCATGTTATATAAGGCTGAGTTGATTGCCATAGGGTCAAAGAGAACACCTATTCTCTCTAGATATTCTCTTAATTCCTGGACTTTAATTTTTTCTCCCCCACCCGTTGGTGGCATCAGAATAAGACTCACACCTTTTTCATCAATTAATATTTGAAAATAGCTGTTCATATTACTCCTTTCTTACTGATGCATAATACCAATATATGTCCCCATCTTCGTTTTCATTTTCTGCAGTGCCTTTGTGTGTAACTGTGATACTCTTGACTCCGATACCTCCAGCACATGGCTTATTTCTTTTAGCGTAAGTTCTTCATAATAATATAATAATACAACCTTTTTCTCTTTTTCGGTTAAAAGCTCCAACGCCTCAGCAAGAACTTCTTTTAGCTCACTTTTTTCAACCA
This sequence comes from Lachnospiraceae bacterium, assembly GCA_036310845.1. Classification (GTDB taxonomy): domain Bacteria; phylum Bacillota; class Clostridia; order Lachnospirales; family Lachnospiraceae; genus COE1. Next base: position 8,605 of record JAXJRB010000162.1, read on the forward strand.
CCGACTCTGGTGACTCAAATCCACCAGTTGTATTCTTGTCAGAAGGAATATCACTTCCCTGTTCCACATACTCGTTCAAAGAAACGATATTATTTACTTTCATTTGTGACTGCCATTCCAAAAATTCATCTTCACTAATACCAAGCTTTGCAGCAATTTCCTCATCTTTTGCTTCTCTGCCTGTACTTTGCTCGATTTCTTTCATGGCCGCATCAATCTGTTTCTGTCTTTGTCTGATTGTTCTTGGAATCCAATCCATCTTTCTAATCTGATCCAAAATGGCACCACGAATACGCAGACTTGCATAGGTCTCAAACTTTACTTCCTTTGTCATGTCAAACTTGTCAATCGCATCAATCAATCCAAAAACACCATAACTTACCATATCATCGTACTCTACACTATAGCCTAGATACATGCTTAATCGTCCTGCTACCACCTTTACTAATGGTGCATATTCTAAAATGATTTTTTCTCTTATTTCCGGTGTTTTTAGTCTGCTGTAGTCTTCCCAAAGTTTTCTGCGTACTGCCTCGTTCATTCTTTACCCCCGTCTATCACATCTCGTCTAGATTCTCATCAGTATATTCTTCCACAGACTCTTCATCCATGCTGTATTCTTCATCCATATCGAATTCCAATTCTTCTTCCTGGAATTCCTCTTCATATGTCAATACATCTTCTTCGTTCTCTTCTATACTTTCTTCCATTACACCACTATTTATCATCGTTATCATACCCTCAATTTCATCTTGAGGTAGTACACGAGGTCGCACTGACATATAAAGATAACGCGTCACATCACCTATCACGTAAAACACAATCAGAACTACCAGTAAAACCCATAACATAGTATATAAATCATACTTTTTCAGAAACATAATAACGGATGCTAATGATCCTGCAAAAAGCATTAAAATTGGTGTAATAAGCTTTACCTTATCATTTTGCATTTTTCTTTTCCCCTTTTTTATATGTGATACTTACAATTAGTCAAATCGTCTTTTCCGGTTTACCAGCGGAACGTATCACAAAATCACCATTCTCAGGATAGAAAATAACGGTACGACCATAATTCAATCCTGTATCTTCTGCTTTTAATGGTATCCCAAGTTCTTTAAGCTTCTTTTTGCTAGCTTCCACATTACGTTCTCCTACGCGAACCATATCTGACTTATTCTGAAACGAGAACATCTGCGCACCACCTGCAATTTTCGCTTCAAATCTAGACTTGTTCCCACCCAAAGCAACAATTTGTTTTACAAGCTCTTCTATACCAGTATCTGCAAATTTGAATTTATTGGAATTATTCTCAATTTGTGTACTATCCGGTAGCATAACATGAGCTAAACCACCCACCTTTGCAATCGGATCACGAATTGCAATACCAACACACGAGCCTAATCCTAGCGTTGTCACCCCATCCGGACTCTTGCACGCCTTCAAATCAGCCATACCTACCTTAATAATCTCACTCATGGCTCCATGCCTCTTTCCTATGCACTATTCTATGCTTAATCCTAACGCCGTTAAAATCTTGGTATAAGATTCCAAATCAGGTAACAAAATAAAGTATCCATTCAAATCAACATCATCAGTAAATCTTGTCTGAATTAACAGAATCTGATCCCCCATGATGCCGAATTCAATCGCTGGGACACTTAAAATTGCATTTAGCATATCAATATTCAAATCTGGCACAGACGGAAGCATTTTGAGATTTGTCAGCTGAGACAAAGAATTCAAATAAGCTCCAGTAATGATATTACCTATTTCCTTCATTGCTGAAATCTCTATCTCATTAAATTCACCATCTGCCATTGGCGTTCCCATTAGTTTAGACACCAACGCCTTACCAGCATTCTGTTCCAATATGAACATCATACTTCCAGTAATGTCACCTTCAACAGCAAGATAGATACCTGCCACAATCTGTTCTTCACCTCCCATAACTTCTCCTACTTCACTGAAATTGAGGAGTCGAACCTGTGGAACATGCATATCAACCTTGCATTGAAGCATCTGGGCAAGCGCCGTAGTTGCGTTGCCTGCCCCGATGTTTCCAAGTTCCTTTAATACATCATAATATTCTGCTGTAACCTTCTGAAAACTTATCTTCTCTGCCATATAATACCATGTCCTTTACTTATGACTCATTCTCCGCTAACACAGAATGAATTTCCAAAAGTGAAATCAACTTATCATCGTACTTTCCTACACCGCTGAGGAACTTTGACTTATCATCCTTATCATAAGATACTTTTTCAACATGTTCCTCGTCTAAGGTAACCACTTCTTTAACTTCATCTACCAAAACGCCAATAGAATCATGCTGTTCTAACGTAAGAATGATAATTCTAGTCTTTTTGGTAATCTCATCATCTGATAATCCCATTTTCAATCTAAGACTAATAACCGGAATAACCTCTCCTCGAAGATTAATAACGCCTCTGATATACGGTGTTACCTTTGGTACTCTTGTGATTTTCTGCATTCTTACAATATTTGAAATCAAATTAATATCTATGCCATATTGTTCCTCACCCAACTGCGTAACAATATACTGCGTTGTATTATATTCTCTTGGACGATTCAGGCTTTCTGCTCGCTTCTGGTCATCCATTACTTTTAATTCTTCCATGTTATCCCTCCATCACACTAAATCAATGTGTTTGCATCTAAGATTAATGCTACTTCACCATTGCCTAAGATAGTCGCACCGCTGATAATCTTTGGTACTTTGATAAACTTGCCCATAGACTTGATAACGATTTCCTGCTGTCCTATCAGTTCATCAACTACAAGACCTGCCTGTTTATCGCCCTTCTTAACAATGATAACTGTCATACTGCTCTTCTCGTCCTTTGTTGACTCAATATCCAGTATCTTATTAAGACGGATAATTGGAATAACTGTTCCACGAATATGTATAACCTCTTTATTCTGAACTAACTTTATCTCATCAGGAGAGATATCCTCAATTGTCTGAATAGATCCCAATGAAATGGCATACTTTTCATTTCCGATTACTACCATCAATGCCTGAATAATTGCAAGTGTTAATGGAAGTCTGATTGTAAAGGTAGAACCTTCACCATACTTTGTCTTAACTTCTACTTCTCCACTCAATGCCTCAATCTTAGATCTAACGACATCAAGTCCTACACCTCGTCCTGATACGTCTGTAACAGATTTTGCCGTAGAGAAACTTGGAAGGAATAATAAATCAACAATTTCCTTCTCTGACATACTCTCAGCCTGTTCAGCTGTAATTGTTCCTCGCTCAATCGCTTTCTTCTTTACAGCCTCTGTATTAATTCCGCCACCATCATCCCTTACTTCGATGACTACATTATTACCATCCTGATACGCATCAAGGAAAATAGAACCTACTTCCGGCTTTCCATTTGCGACTCTGACATCGTTTGGTTCAAGACCATGGTCTGCCGAATTTCTCAACATGTGCATTAATGGATCGCCAATTTCATCAACTACAGTTCTATCAAGTTCTGTATCTTCACCTGTCATATACAGTTCCATTTTTTTACCAAGTTTCTTGGATAAATCACGAATCATACGTGGAAACTTTGCTACAACACTTTCAATAGAAACCATTCGAACTTTCATTACAGATTCATGGAGATTGGTTGTTACACTTTCCAAATATTCAATCTGCTCATTTACATTTGAATAGTTTTCTCCATTACTCTGTGCTGCTGTAGCAGCTGATACCAATGAATTTTTCGCGATAATAAGCTCGCTCACCAAATTCATAAGTCCATCCAGCTTCTCAAGATCGACTCTGACTGTCCTATTAACAACAGGCTTTGTTGCTGCTTTTTTCACCTCTGTCTTTGCAACTGCTGTTTGAGGTACTGCAGGAGTTTTCTCCTTTGCATCTTCCTTCTTTACTTCTTCCTTTGCCTCCTGTGTTTGCTGTGCAGGTTCATATTCTGAGCAGAACACTTCTGCAATCTCAGATACACTCTTTACTGCTGCAACCACCTCATCTTTTGTACTTCCTGATATAAATATCAAGCTAAATGTAAGGTCAAATTTTTCATCTTCAATATCTTGTGCCGATGGTTCTGATACAATAATCTCTCCGAGCTTTTCCAATGCTTTAAATACCAAAAATGCTCTAGCAGCTTTTAATACACAAGATTCATCAACATATACTGATATTCCATAGACTTTCAGTTCTTCCTTATACGCCTTTTCAATCAGCATTTTCTCTGTATCATTAACCTTCATCTGTCTCCATTTTTCTTTATCCGTATTTTCGGTTGCTTCACTTTTTGGTGTTTCTTTTACTGGTACTGTCTTTGCAGCCGGCCCCTTTTCACCCTTTAAAATACCGTTTAGAATAGCAATAAGATCAGCATTGTCATTTGTACCTTCATCTGTTGTTTGTTGAATGTTAGCCAGATACTCTTCCAATGCATCTAGACACTTAAACAAAGTATCAATCATATCTGACTGGATTTTTATAGTTCCATTTCTTACTTCCGAAAATACATTCTCCATGTCATGAGTTAATGCCTGCATACGCTTAAATCCCATCGTACCAGCCATACCCTTTAATGAATGAGCAGCTCTGAAAATCTCATTAATGGTATCCATATTATCAGGTTCCTGCTCCAAATCCAGAATCTGCGTATTTAAATTCTGTAAATGCTCCTTTGTTTCATCAAGGAAAATTTCAAGATATTGACTTGTATCCATGCTACTTGACCCCCACATTCATTATTATTTCCTGGGCCACGTCATCCAATCCGACGACTTGATTCACTAATCCCGTAGCTGCTATACATTTGGGCATTCCATAAACGGTAGAAGTTGCTTCATCTTGTGCAATGACGTGTACTTTTTTTGCGGTTTCCAAATTCACGATTCCTTTTGTTCCATCCGCTCCCATCCCCGTAAGTACGACACATACAACTTGAGAATAATTGCTATTTTTCAAAGATTCATACATATAATTCGCGCAAGGCTTAACTCCCTCTCTTGGCGGTTCATCCGTATAGCTGATACATGCCTTGCCACCCTTAGTAACAACATTCATATGTTGTCCACCTCTAGCAATATAAACGGTACCATTCTCTACCGGTTCACCATCCACCGCTTCTTTTACATTTATCTTACTGAGCGAATTTAAACGTTCTGCTAATGATTGAGTGAAACCTTTTGGCATATGCTGAACAATTAGAACAGGTGCTGCTAGTTCTGCAGGCAATCTTGGAATAACACTTTGTAATGCTTTCGGTCCACCTGTAGAGCTTGCTATAGCTACAATTTTTTGACCTCCTACTGCTGGGTGACTTTTTCTTACGATATCAATAAGTTTTCTTGTGCTTTCTTCCTGTTTTTGTTGTGGAATAGCACTCTCCTTTTGGATATTTGTCTGACGGCTTGTGACTACCGCATACAGTATATCAAGGAATTTCTTTTTAAACTCATTTCCCTTTAAGTAACTAAGATTCGCTGGTTTCTCAACAAAATCAATTGCGCCTAAATCTAGTGATTCCAACGTTACAGATGCACCTTCTTTTGTATCGGTACTAGCCATCATAATTCTTGCACGAATCTTGTCCTTTTGTAACATTCGTAAGAGCTGAATCCCATTCAGCTTGGGCATATTTACATCTAACACGACACCATCATACTGATTCTTTTTCAATAATGTATACGCCGCTTCTCCATCAAACGCCTGTTCAACAACCTGGAATCGATCATCTGAATTGATTATATCACACATAACTCTTCTCATAAGTGCAGAATCATCAACTACCAATATTTTTTTCTTACTTTTTTCACAATTAGAGTTAATTGTCATGCTTTTTCACCTACCTTTTTCCATTTTTTCTATTTTTACGATCTTCATCAAAAATGTATTTGATTATTTCTTCGCGAGTTGTATTATCAATATATATAAATTTTACTCTATTTTCATACTCATTTTGTCGTTTTTCAATTTCTTTTGAAAGAATCACTTTTGCCGCTAATCTAAACTCTTTTTCCAAATCATTAATCGACAAATTGAAACGCAGATACAAGATATTCCCTTCCTGATACTGCTGTCTGGACACAAATCTAAGTCCTCCTCCACTTATATCTACAATAACACCACGTTTCATATCCATTTCCGATACTAAATATCCAAGTTGTCTTTCAAACGCTTCTACTTCTGCTTGGACAAGCTCTTTTGTCATCATCTCAACAACACAATTAAACCGATAATACTCTCTTCTCTGATATTTATGAAGATTCGTCATCATCTCTGTAACTAAGACATATGTATTATTTATCTTCTGTCTGTCAATAATTTTAATCTTCGCATTGTACATCCCTCCATGCGAGAAAAAGCACACTTCATACTCACTTTCTATTGGCAAAAGTACCATTTTCGATTTTTCCATCGGCATTACTATCATGATGTTTCCATTTTCTAAAACATCATAAACTGTAGTTTTATACATTTTTTCCCCTGCCGTTTCATCTGGTAATTCCACTTCCTGTACCGACTTCATCTCAAGCTTATCGCCTGGTAAAATAAACTTTTCAATCATAGAAGCCTCCTGCATTATTCTTTTTGCTAAGACACCCATTATTCCCCTCTCCTTATTTACCCCATTTTCTTATTTGCTGCCACAATATGCGAAAAAAATGCTGCCATTCCTCGTTTTGAAAGAGACTTATCATATTCCTTATCCATTAATGAATAAGCCATTTTTTCAAATGCTCTTGCAGATTTTGCGTTTGGACTTTGCATACTTACTGGCATCTGTTGCATAACCGCTTTTTCTAACTGCACATCCTGTGTGATTGCTCCCAAGTAAGAAATGGGAAGCTTTAAATATCTGCTTACTACAGAATTTAATTTGCTATACATCACTTCACCCTCATCAGCCGAAGTGACTTTATTTGCAATAACCTTAATCTTAGAGTCTTCTCTTGAATATCTCGAGTGACTGTTTAATGCCTTTAGCAATGAATAGGAATCCGTAATTGATGTCGGTTCTGGTGTTGCCACTACCAAAATTTCACCACTTGCAACCAAAAAATCAAGAACTGCATCCGATATTCCTGCTCCAGTATCTACAATAATAATATCTGCGATTGCATCCAATTTCGCCAAATTCTGAATAATATAGTTTAAATAATCACGACTGAGGTTGGCTAAACCTGTAATCCCAGAACCTCCAGAAATAAATCCTATTTCCATTGGTCCCCATGTGATAATGTCTGTGATACTTTTCCCCTGATAAATCAGATCACATAGATTATGTTTTGGTACAGTTCCAAACATAATCTCTATATTTGCCAATCCAAAATCTGCATCCAGAATAATCACTCTTTGTCCTAATTTCTTAAACTGACATGCTAGATTAATTGCAGTATTTGACTTTCCAACACCACCTTTACCGCTTGTTACGGTTATGACTCTTGCAAGTGGTTTTGGCGCAGGATTCATTTTTATGACATTTCGCAACTGTTCTGCCTGATCCATCATATTTCCACTCCCCTCTCACACTTATTTTCTTCCACCCAGGAGCTGTTTTACTGTTGCTTGTGGATTAAAATATGCAATATCATCGGGAACGTTTTGACCACATGTAACATAGGACAGCGAAGCACCTGTATACATCTTTAAGTTATAAATATTTCCAAGCGTTGATGTTTCGTCCAATTTTGTAAAAATAAGTTTATAATCTGCTATTTCTTTATAGGTATCCGCAATCTTCATCAAGTCTCTATATTTTGTAGCAGCAGATAATACCAAAAACACTTCTTTTTTCGCATCTGTTTCAACCAAATGAATCAATTCACTCATACTCTCTCTTTGAGCTTCGTTATTTGGTGAATGTCCTGTTGTATCTACTAAAATATAATCATATTCTTGAAAATCACTGATTGCATTCGTTATTTCTTGCGCTGTATATACAACTCTAAATGGTACTTCCAAAATATTGGCATATGTTCTAAGTTGTTCTGCCGCTGCAATTCGATAGGTATCAGACGTAAGTAGAGCCACTTTTTTCTTTTGCTCCACTCGGAATGAGGATGCAATTTTAGCTATTGTTGTAGTCTTTCCAACTCCTGTTGGCCCCACAAAGAATAATACCTTTGGCCCCTTTTCTTCCTCTACCATATACGGTTTTCCAAATTTCAAAATCATTCTCTGATAAATGTCGGAAAGCATATAGTCCATACTGGACTCTTGTTTACAATTCTTTTCAATCTCATCAATAATTTCGTTTGCATATTTTTCATGTATTTCATTATCAATCATCTTGTTATACAAAAGTCTTAAAAAATTCACTCTTGTACGGCTTTCTTCTTCCTTCTTCTGTGCCTCTAGCGTAGCCTCTTTCTCCGATTCTTCCGCAGCTACTTTTTCTTCCTGCTGTAATAATTGTTTTTCTAGCAGATTCTGAAGATTATCCAGTTTTTCTTCCAAAATACTTCCCTTCGAAATTTCCGCTTCATCTGCATATCTTCTTTTTTCTACATTTTTTGCTGTTTCTCCTCCCGTTACCGGGGACTTCTTCATAGCCTGTGGGAATGTAGCAAGTACATCTGCCACTGTCTCTCCTATTACTCTTGCATCCTCCATTACCGTTTCCGCTCCCTGCCCTGAAGCAAGTTTTGCAGGTTGTTTTAATGGTATGATTTTCCCTGCAGCCATTCCTGCACTTTGGTTCACTGCTAAACCATTTGCCACTTCCTTAGAAGCTTTATTAGAAGCAATACCATATTTCTCACTTTCTTCTTCCTTTGCTACAGTTACTTCTACTTTTGCACCTTTAAATACACCTAGTAAGCCTTTTGCTTTTACTGTTTTGACATTCATTTCCACAATGCCTTCTCCAAGTTCTTTCTTTGCGTATTCTATTGCTTCTTCCTTTGTTTTTCCTTGAAATTTCTTAATAATCATTATGCCGTCACCATTCCTACTGATTGTAATTCTACACTTGCGTCAATTTCATTATATGACACCACTACCAAATCTTTGTAATAATCCTCTGTCAACCGCTTAAAATACATTCTAACAATCGGAGAAGTGATTATGATAGGATTTTTACCAAGCTTTTCTAACTTTCCAACTTCCACCTCTACAGATGCGATAATATCTTTTGTCTTATCAGGGTCAAGTGTCAAATATGCTCCCTGCTCTGTCTGTTTTACACTTCCCATAATTTCCTGCTCCAGCTTTGGATCTAAGGTCACTACACTGGTTGTTTCATTTATCGGGAAATATTTATTCGATATTGCCCTCTTCAGACTTTGTCTCACATATTCTGTCAAAATATCCGTATCTCTTGTCGTTGCCGCATGATCCGCCAACGTCTCAAAAATTGTTACAAGGTCTCTTACAGAAATCCCTTCTTTTAACAAATTCTGCAATACCTTCTGAATATCACCAAGTCCAAGCAGCTTTGGTACAAGCTCTTCCACAAGCGATGGATTGGATTCCTTTACGTTGTTGACCAAATTCTGCACATCCTGTCTTGTAAGCAAATCTGAAAGATACTGTCTTATAATCTCTGTCAAATGTGTTGCTATAATAGAAGGTGGATCTACAACTGTATAGCCCACACTTTCTGCACGTTCTCTCTGATTTTCCGTAATCCAGATAGCCGGAAGATGGAACGATGGTTCAAAGGTAGGAATACCAGAAATTTCTTCCTCTACAAATCCCGGATTCATCGCCATATAATGGTCAAACAAAATCTCACCTTCACTTACCTGTATACCTTTAATCTTGATGATGTATTGATTCGGATTAAGCTGAATATTATCTCGCAAACGAATAATCGGAACGACCGTACCAAGCTCTAATGCTATCTGCCTTCGAATCATAACCACTCGATCAAGTAAATCGCCACCCTGATTAACATCAGCAAGTGGAATAATTCCATAGCCGAATTCCAGTTCTATTGGGTCAACCTGCAAAAGTGAATTAACATTTTCAGGCCTTCTGATTTCTTCTGCCGATTCTTCGTCAATATCAACTTGTGCTTCAATCTCTGCTGTTTCAATCGTATTGGCAATCATCCTTCCACATACAATAAAAATGGCACCCATTGGTATAAAGATTAACTTGCTAAGTGGTGTCGCGATACCCAACACCATGATAACACCACCTACCATGTATAGTACCTTTGGAAGTCCAAAAAGCTGTTTCACAAGCACCGAACCAAAATCCGCTTCTTTCGATCCCTTGGTCACCAAAATACCCGTCGCTAACGAAGTTGCTAATGATGGTATCTGGCTCACAAGACCATCACCAATGGTAAGAATAACGTACTTATCAAGTGCAGCACCAAACTCCATTTTCTGCCTGAGTATTCCCATGCAGATTCCACCAATGATATTTACACCCGTGATAATTAGACCAGCCGTTGCATCTCCTTTTACATACTTAACCGCACCATCCATGGAACCAAAGAAGCTTGCTTCATCCTGTAGCTTCTGTCGTCTTTCCTTTGCCTGTGCATCTGTAATCGCTCCTGTATTCAAGTCTGCATCAATCGCCATCTGCTTACCCGGCATAGCATCCAATGTAAATCTGGCTGTTACTTCTGCAACTCGTTCAGAACCTTTATTGATAACAACAAACTGTACAATCAATAAGATAATAAATACTACGATACCGATAACGAGGTCGCCACCACCTACAAACTCACCAAAGGTAGATACGACATTTCCCGGATTACCGGTAGAAAGAATCAATCTGGTTGAAGATACATTCAACGCAATTCGAAATACTGTTGTGAACAGTAATATGGTTGGAAAATATGACATATCCAACACTTCCTTGGCAAACATTGTACCGAACAAAATCGTAAATGCAATTGCCATATTAAATGCAAGTAATACGTCCAGCGCCAAACTGTTAATAGGTATAATTAACATGATAAATGCTGCAAGTAAATACAGTGCAACTCCCAAGTCCTGCTTCTTCATTTGCTGTCTCCCCTTTTCAAACCTTCTCTGAAGCCACTCAATAGGCTGCGAAGAATACTTCCTTTTATTCTTCTGTAAAGCTATAAATTATTTCTTTATAGTTTTCCCTGCATCTTATATACGAAAGCTAACACTTCCGCTACCGCCTGATACAGCTCCGGCGGTACTTCCTGACCGATTTCCACATTCGCAAATAACATTCTGGCAAGTGGCTTGTTTTCTACAATCTCTATGCCTTCTTCTCTGGCTGCCGCTTTAATCTTTTGAGCCAGGTAATCAGCACCCTTTGCTACGACAATCGGAGCCGCATGCTCTTCTGGTGCATATTTAATTGCTACTGCAAAATGTGTCGGGTTTGTAATAACAACATCCGCCTGTTTCAAATCCTGCATCATTCTTCTCTGCGATACTTCTCGCATCTTCTGCCTGATTTTTCCTTTAATCTGCGGATCTCCTTCTGCATTTTTATATTCATCCTTAACTTCCTGTTTTGTCATTTTTATATCTTTATTGAATTTATACTTTTGATAAGCAAAATCCCCAAAAGCTATTACCAGAAAGAAAAGTGATATTTTCAATCCCAAATTGATCACAATACTGCCTATCAGTTCCAGTGCCTGATTCATTGGCATTTCATAAAATTTGTAAAGATATACCCAATCATCTTTTACTGTGTCATATACTACATAACTGATTAATGCAACTTTTAAAATGGATTTCAGCAACTCCATCAGTTTTTCTCCTGAAAAAAGTCGCTTCATACCCGATATCGGACTTAGCTTATTAAACTTTGGCTGCAACGGCTTGCTAGATACCTTAAATTTAAACTGCATCATATTTACAACGAAAGCAATTGCAACACCAACCGCAAAAAACGGTAAAAGTATTAATAAAATTTCCAAATATACAGACTTAAACAAAATATTATAATCTTCTCTTATAATATTTCCTTCCCAATACGTTGTATATTCCGGGAACTTCTCATAGATATTCGTAAATAATTCCATAAACTGTGTTCCCATATTTCCAATCCAGAACTTCAATATAAGAAATAATGCAATTAATTCAACACCACTGGACAGCTCCTTACTTTTTGCAACTTTACCATCCTTACGGGTGTCCTCTCTCTTTTTGGCGGTTGGTTCTTCTGTTTTCTCACCGCCTGGTCCTTCTGCTGCGAAGAACTGCAGGTTTAATTCTAAAATCACATCATGCCCTCCACGACAGCTACCATTATCTGCTGTATCTGTGTCGAGATAAAGCTACAGATATTAGGTAACATTCCAATTGTCAAGAATAAAACACTGAGTCCGGCTAATAATTTCAATTGGATACCTACAGAGAACATATTCATCTGTGGTGCAAGCTTAGCCAATAGGCCAAGCACAATATTCATTAATAATATACTTGCAAAAACAGGTAAACAGATTCGAAATCCAATAATAATATAATCCGTTAAAAACTTGATTACCGTTATCAAAAGCTCATCTGTATGAATAACTGCTGTTCCTATTGGTATTAAGGTAAACGTCTCCATCAATGCTTTTAAGAGATATCTATGCAATCCAGTCACATAAAGTATTAACGTTACACCATACTGTAACATCAAACCCGTAATGGAAGACTGCTGATTCGTAGTCGGATCAAATACATTTGCCATCGACAAACCAATCTCCATATCAATAACTCTTCCTGCAAATAAAACAATGGAAGTACACAGCTGTGCTCCTGTTCCAAGGAACAAACCTACTGCAACTTCCTTCATAACGATAACACCATAACCAAATACGCTGTTGTATTCCGGATATACGTGTGGTTGAATGAATGTATACATCACATAGGCTATGAACACACTTAATCCAATTTTAACAGTATTGGGAACTCCTCTCTGACTAAAGAAAGGAGCTGCAAATACAAAACTTGCAATCCTTACAAGTATAAGCAGGAAATATTCCAGTTCCTGCACCGGAAAAGATAAGTCTACCATGAAGTCTCAAAAACTCCTTCCCGATTATCGAATGTATAATGAAAAATTTCTCCACAACTCTTCCATAAATGTTGTCATTCCATTTAACATCCAATGTCCTATTAACATTAAGGTAAGAAACATCCCTACCATTTTGGGTACAAAGGTCAGTGTCTGTTCCTGTATAGAAGTCACTGTCTGAAACACACTGACAATCAATCCTATCACCAATGATACGATTAATGGCGGAGCAGCTGTTTTTAAAACTAAAAACAGAGCCTCACGCATAACATCTACTACAACATCTACATTCATCTTCTCCCCGCCTTTCTAATAAAATGTTCTTACCAAATTCAAAATAACCAAGTTCCATCCGTCTGCCAGAACAAATAATAATATTTTAAACGGCATAGAAATCGTTGTCGGTGGCAGCATCATCATACCCATACTCATAAGTACACTGGCTACTACCATATCAATCACAATAAATGGTATGTATATTAGAAATCCGATAATAAATGCTGTTCTCAATTCACTGATAATAAAACTTGGTATCAATACTGATGTCGGAACTGCATTCCAATCCCCTCCATCCCAGTCAATATCAGCTATCTGCATGAATGCATCTGCATCCTTTACCTGAGTATGTGCAGCCATAAACTCTCTCATTGGCTCCATCGCCACAGAAAACGCTTCCTCTGTAGTAAGCTCTCCTGCTTCAAAAGGAATAATTGCTTCCTCGTATACTTCGGTAAATATAGGTTGCATGATGAAAAATGTTAAAAACAATGAAATTGCAATCAATATCTGATTCGGCGGTGCTGTTGCTGTATTTAACGCCTGCCTTGTAAAATGAAGTACTATCAAAATTCTAGTAAACGATGTTAATGTTACCAACAAGATAGGTGCTAATGAAATCAGAGTAAGAATCAGCAAAATTCTTAATGTTCCCGATAATTCACCATTTCCATTGTCATACGTAATCGTAAGATTGTTTGCAATATTTAATTCCTTTAAATCCTCTCCCTTTTCTGCTGATCCCGGCTCATTGATATTTGTTCTATTTTCATCAAGCGGCTCATTTGAAAGAATAGAATCTGCTATGATGTCATCACTTGTTGCATTTACCAACAGGGTATCCGCTCCAAGTATCACAAATATCATAAAAACCATATACAGAAAAGTCTTTATCTTGTCACGAGTAATTTGTTTCTTCATAAATTTCGCCTACTTCTTCTGTTTCGTAATTTTTGCCTTCTCCAAAATTTCTTTAAAACTCATAGTCGTTCCAAGCTGTGATTCCCCTAATTTTAACTCTTCTTGGGATATTTCACCCAGTAACGTAACAGTATCTTTACATACTACCATGGAATAATATTTATCACCCACTCTTACAATCTGTATATACTTGTTCTGAGCGATTCGAAACGTATCTACAATCTCCATATTAGAGTTCTGCATCCTCCCCTTTTGGAGTCCTGCTGTGAATTTCGTTGTATAATACGTAATCGCCAGAACAAATATAAATATGAGTATTACGGTAATCAATTGAACTATTGAGTCAAACCTGTTAGATGTCATTGATAAAAGCATATATAATTAACCTACTACCTTCTTAACTGCCTCTAATACTCTCTCTGCCTGGAAAGGCTTTACAATAAAATCCTTTGCACCAGATTGTATGGCCTCGATAACCATAGCTTGCTGTCCCATTGCAGAACACATAATTACATTTGCTGCCGGATCAATTGCTTTGATTCCTTTCAATGCCTGAATCCCATCTAATTCAGGCATCGTGATATCAAGTAATGTAAGATCCGGAGATACTTCTTTAAATTTATCAATAGCAATTTTTCCATTCTCTGCCTCTGCAGCCACCTCATAACCATTTTTGGTTAAGATGTCTTTAATCATCATTCTCATAAAAGCTGCATCGTCTACAATTAGAATTCTCTTGCCCATTTTTTACCCTCCATTTAACGGTTCATCCGTCACTTAATAATTTCCATAATTCTTACGCCAAAGCTTTCCTCGATTACTACGACCTCGCCTTTTGCTACAAACTTACCATTGACTAGAACATCTATTGGTTCTCCTGCAATCTTATCAAGTTCAATGATAGTTCCCGGAGCAAATTCTAATATATCGGATATGGACTTGCTCGTTCTACCAAGTTCTACAGTAACCTCTAACGGAACATCTTTGATGAGTCCAATACTTTCAGCACTTACCATTTCAGTGCCTCCAGCGGCAAAATTTTGGAATTGAGCCGGCTGAATGTTCACATTTGGCATTCCATATGGTGCACCATACGGCATTCCCATTTGTGGCATAGCCATCTGTGGCATTCCCATTTGTGGCATTCCCATACCCATCTGATTCATGTCCATACTCTGCTGTGGCATCGGTGCTGGTGCCGGAGTTGGCGCTGGTGCTGGTGCTGGGGTTGGTGCTGGGGTTGCTATTGGTGCTGGCGCTGGCTCTTCAGCCGATACTCCACCCATCTGATTCGTCATAAATGTCTCATAAATTGATTTCGCAAAATCAAGTGGATATAACTGCATTAATGTAGAATCTACCAAATCATCAATTTGCATGCTGAAAGAAATTTTTACAAATTCATCACCAAGCAATGGAGTCAATTCTTTTGGTTCTCTGCTATGTAAATCAACCAAACTTGCTTCTGGCGGACTAATATCTATTGTTTTACCGAGCATGGAAGAAAGCGATGTTGCAGAAGAACCCATCATCTGATTCATTGCTTCTGAAATAGCACTCAAATGCAATTCTGAAATCTCACCATCTACATTTGTACCATCACCGCCCATCATTAAGTCAGTGATTACTTTTACATCATGCTCCTTCAGCACCAAAATATTGGTACCATTTAAACCAACTGTATATTTGATTTGAATAAATACACACGGTTTTTCATAATTATTTACTACTTCATCCCATGTTGTTTCCTCTACAACAGGCGTCGTTATATTAACCTTTTTATTAACCAAAGAATACAACGTTGTAGCAGAGGTTCCCATACTAATATTGGCCACCTCACCAATTGCATCCTTTTCTACTTCCGTTAATTTTTCTCCACCAGCCGAGCTTCCCTCCATTGTAGCAGTCGCTGTACTGGTTTCCATTCCGCTGTCTGCTGATAAATCAACACCATTCAACAGCGCATTTATTTCATCTTGAGATAACATACCATCCATTGTCTATTCCTCCTCCCTGTTAACTGATGTTATTCTCACCGCATATGCTTCTTTACTTGCACCCGGTACTGCCGAGAACTTCTTAATGTTACCTACGTATACATCAAGCTCATCATCCACTTTCGAATCCAGTCTGATAATATCACCAACTTGAATATTCACAAAGTCATTTACTGTTATCACACTCTTACCGAGTACTGCTTTTACCGGAACATCAACTTTACGAACCATCGTTTCAATGAACTGTTCATAATCTTCCTCGTCCATCTTCTGCATATTTGCAAACCAGAACTTGGTATTCAATCTGTCCATAACAGATTCCAATGTAAAAAACGGAAGACATACATTCATCAAACCTTCGACATCACCAACTTTGACATTCATCGTAACCAATGCAACCATATCGCTTGGTGAGATTATCTGCGCGAACTGCGGATTTGTTTCTATCCTTTCCAAATAAGGATTCACTTCCGTTACATTCTTCCATGGTTCTCTGAGTAATTGCATACAAATTACCATAACACGTTCAATAATACTCATTTCGATTTCAGAAAACTCTCTGGTTTTTTCTAACGTTTCTCCTTTTCCACCCAACATTCTGTCAATAATTGCATAACCTAGACCAGAAGTAAGTTCCATTATGATACTTCCTTGTAACGGCGAAAAGTTAACAATTGTAAGCAATACCGGATTGGACAAAGCATTTGAAAATTCTGCAAAGGTTACTGTTTCCGAACTTGCTACACTTACCTGTACATTTTTTCTTAAATATACTGGTAAATTCGTAGATAATAATCTTCCATAATGTTCAAAAATCATGCCCAACGTTCTTAAATGTTCCTTAGAGAACTTTGCAGGACGAGAGAAATCATAGTTTTTAACTTGTTTTTCTTCCTTCTCCTGCATCGCTGTCTCTGCATCCAGCTCACCACTGCTTAACGCTGCAAGCAAGCTGTCAATCTCACTTTGAGATAATACCTCTCCCATGTTGCTAATCACCCCCTGTAGCTGTAATTAAATGGTTCAAGAGAACCATTCGAGGTTTCTCATTTTATGAATACAAGAAACTAAAAGATACTCCAAAGATAAAATCAGAGCCATATAGTTCTTGAATCTTCTGTAAGATTTCTGTCTTAATTTGTGCCGGATTACCTGAAGCCTCCTCCATAGTATAGTTCGCAAAAACACTAAAGATAATATCTTCAATCAATCCTTCTTTGGATGAGAAATCTTCTGTATAATATGTCGCATAATCTTCATGGATTGAGTTAATCGATAAGGATACCTTGCCTACAGCATAATGTACTTTTCCATCAGCTCCTGCCTTTAAAGGAATGGTCATCTCTGTATTGCTCAAAGTATATACAACGGTATCTTGCTGTGAAACTGTTCCTGCAACACCAGTTTTTTCAACACCTTCAATCTCTAATCCAATAATAGTCGAGATATCTGCCACCAATGCTGCTGTTTTTTTAGATGCACTTGTTACGCTTATCATCATAATTGCTGATAATACAATATTAACTACTAACAGTGCTAGAATAATAATAGATAATAGATTCTTCTTCATTTCATGCTCCCCCTTTTAATAGGCACTCAATGCGTTGTAAATTTTAATTTCAACTCTTCTGTTTTTTGCTCTTCCTTCTGGTGTAGCATTATCTGCTACCGGCATATATTCCCCTCTTCCTGTGTGCTTCATTACACCAGGCTCTATCGCCGCATTTTCTTTCAAATAATTAAAAACTGCTAATGCTCGATAACTACTTAGTACGTCATTGTTTTCATATCTGCCACCGTTCAATGGAACTGAATCTGTGTGACCTTCAATTTCAACTGTATGATTTGCATATTTTGTAAGAATAACTCCAATTTTATTTAAAACTGGAATCGCTTCACGTTTCAAATCTGCTTTTCCTGAATCAAACAGAAACGCTCCATTTAATGACAAAATAACACAATTAGCATTAAATTCTACATCAATTTTATTCTGCATCATACCTTCTGCTAAAGATTCTTCAATTTTCTCAGCAAGTTCCTCTGATTGCTTCATTTTTTCCTCTTCCATATTTGACAGCAGTTTCTGCAGTTCGTCCTTAGTCATCCCAAGCTCTTCTAGCATTTCTTTTAATTCTTCTTCTGTAAGCCCAAGCTTTTCTGCTACTGCTTCTGTTGATTGTTTCCCCTGAGCATTTTCTTGAAATTCAAGCTCATCGGTATCGCTTGCTGCCGTTTTACCAGTAGTATTGAAAAATTCATCCAACTGATTCAGCTGGCTTACACCATTACTTACTAAAATACCATCGCCAATTGCTTTTGCTCCGCCTTTGAAAATGCTAATAGTCTGTTGAAAAGATTGTGCTGCTTCTTCAAACTTTGCCGCATCAATAGATGACATAGCAAACAGCATTACGAAGAAACACATCAGTAAGGTCATCATATCCGAAAAGGTACCCATCCATTCGTCTAGACCTTTTTTTACTTCCTCTTCTTTCTTTTTTGCCATTAAGCCTCACCTCCGGCTCCTTCGTCATTTGAAACTGTTCTATCCTTAGGTGCTAGGAATGACTTTAATTTTTCTTCAATAACTCGCGGATTTTCACCAGCCTGTATTGACAGCAAACCTTCAATCATAATTGATTTTGCCTGTATTTCAATTGCATTATTTGCTTTTAGCTTATTTGCAACCGGCGTACACAGCCAGTTTGCAAGTACAGAACCATAGAACGTTGTAATCAACGCAACCGCCATGGACGGACCAAGTGCAGAAGGATCTGACATGTGCTGTAACATAATAACCAAACCAACCAATGTACCAATCATTCCCCATGCAGGTCCCATGGAAGCACAAGTCTCCCAAAATCCTATCTTAGATTTATGACGATCTTCAATACTATCAAGCTCTGTTTCCAAAATACTTCTTACCAGCTCCGGATCCGTACCATCTACGATAAGTAGAATACCTTTTTTCATGAACTGATCATCCAAATCCCCTGCTGCCTCTTCCAAAGAAAGAAGTCCTTCCTTTCTAGCTACATTCGACAGTTCAATAATCTTTGTAATCATTTCTGGTATATTTACTGTAACTGATTTAAAAATTAATGCTGCACTCTTTAAACCACCTACAAAGTCAGTCATCGTTACTGATGCCATTGTCGCGCAAAACGCACCACCAAAAGTAATAAAAATCGATGCCGGATCAATAAAGAACCCAATCGCAGCAACTCCATCTTCACCACTGACCATACCAAAGATTACAAGTCCCATACATGCTACCAGACCAATAATTGACGCTAAATCCACTTTTACACACCCCTTTTACTCGTCATACACATTTTGACATTTCTTATATATCTATAATACTGTAAGGTTACATAAATTGCAACAATTTTCTGAAAATTTTGTCATTTTTTTATTAATTTCCTGCTTGAATACTTGAAAATACATCTTTTCTTGTTATTCTTACCAATTCTTTAACTTCTTGTCTACTTTCCGTTACTATTATTTTCTTTCCTGAGGTTAACGTAATCATTGTATCAGGTGTTTCTTCTACTGTTTCAATAAGACTTGTATTTACAAGCATTTTCACACCATTAATTTTCGTCACTTCAATCATTTCATTCCTTACCTTTCCTTCATACTAAAAGGGAGAATTGCATAGTAATTCTCCCTCATTGTATTTCTGATGTTAAACTACGATGTCAATTATATTTTAGCTTATTTTCCAATTTATCTCTTTAAGTTTACTAATTCTTCTAGAAGAGTATCGGATACTGTAATGATACGGCTGTTTGCCTGGAAGCCTCTCTGCGTAGTAATCATTTCTGTAAATTCTGAAGACAAATCTACATTACTCATTTCCAACACACCAGTATTCATGCTATGACCATTTGCACTAATATCAATACCGATACCATTAAAGTCACCAGAGTTCTGAGTTGCCGAATAGAGATTGTTTCCTTCCTTCTGGAGACCAGATGCATTTGCAAATTCTGCTACTGCAATCTGTCCAAGAAGTCTCTTCTGTCCATTACTGTATGATGCATAAATCATACCATTTGTTTGAATAGAGACACCCTGTAAGGTTCCTATCGCTCTTCCGGTTTCTAACCCCTTTACATCTCCTTTTGCCATTTCAATGGTTGACTTACCTTTGTTATCAGAGACTAAAGTCTTAGAGAAGTCAATGTTAATCTTGGTAAAAGCTTCTCCTAAGGACGATAAATCAAGTGTTGCACTGGTGTTGTTGTCTCCACCACCGCCCTGTACTCCTGTAAGTGCACCGTTTTTTCCGTCGTAGGTAAGAATGATACCGTTCGGAATATGCTTATTGGTTACCTTCATATTAAGGGTTGATGGATCAAGCTCAAAAGTTTTAACCTCATCCATACTAATTGCTCCACCATATAATGTTGCAAAAATATCTTCTGCGGTATATGTAACCTTAGTATTTCCATCAGACATGGTTACATCAACTGTATATCCGTCATTAAAACTCCATTCACCTGTTGTTCCATCTACTTTAAATAGCCCATCATCTCCCTGACAAAGATTTACAGAAACCTCTACTTTCTTAGTAGGATCTGCCGTATCATCCACATAATATGCCACATGTGTTGCTGTTCCTGGAACAACCGAACCTTCTGCTAATCCAAAAACTTCTGATACATCCACATCTGCCGGAGCACCTAAGAGATTTGCTTTTTCTGCTGCATCTACTACACCATCCTTATTTCCTTTTTGGTCTAAGATAGATTTACCTGTAGAATCAACAATATCTTCGAGTTCTACATAATACTGATAATCTCCTCCTATTGGATGATTTGCATTATGAATGCTCATCTTTGCTGTATAACTAAATCCAACATTATCATAAATCTGTAACGTAATCATCTTGCCGGCTGCTTCACCTTGATTTGCATCATTCCAGTCTACAATACCACTTGCCGTTGCTGACTGTGTCCACTCTGCACCATAAGTCTCATTATCACCCATAACCTTCAATGGCTTTACCGTATCTGGTTTAATATTCATGGTCTGTGGATCTACCTCCCATCCCATAACGTTATAACCAGTACTTGACATAGCAAGATTACCTGCTGCATCTACATAAAAAGAACCATCTCTAGTAAAGAAAGTGTCTACACCATTACTTACAATAAAGAACTCACTTCCCGCAATCTTCAAATCAAAAGGATTACCTGTCGACTGTGTTGCACCTTGCTCTGTAATTTTTGTAGAAATTGCTGCTGTCTGAACACCAAGACCAATCTGTCTAGGGTTTGTACCTGCTGTTCCAGTCTTTGCATTTGGTCCTGTAGCAGCCTGTGTTGTCTGATACATAAGATCTGAGAAATTAATTGACATGCTCTTATAAGCTGTTGTATTTACGTTTGCAATATTGTTACCAATAACGTCCATTTTTGTCTGGTGTGTTCTTAAACCTGATACACCAGAATACATTGATCTCAGCATAACGATTGACCTCCTAATTTTCTTGCCGTATTCTGCTTCCTCTGTCATTCAGAAGCTCTAGCCTCCTTAAAAGGTCCGGCTATTATGTAATTACGGCTCCATCAATATTTGTAAAAATATTTTCTTTTGTTTCCCCCTGCACAAATGCAGTAATTACTGTGTTACTTTTTGTATTCACGATAAATGCGAGTTCATCAATCAGCACCAAGGATTCCTTAATCCCTTTATCTCCCGCCTTTTTCGTACCATCCTTCAACCTTTCCAGTTGTTCCTCTGTAAGTTCAATATTTCTGTCACTCAATCTGTTGGCTGCATGCTTCGAAAAGTGAACTTCTCCCTTTTTTTGTGTCTTTTGAAGAATTTCCTCAAAGCTTAAGCCCTCAGCAGCCTCGATTATTGGCCTACTCTTTTGTTGCGTTAAAAACTGATCTTGTAGCTGTTCAATGGAAAGGAATTGCTTATTATTTATATTCATAGCCATATCTCCTTACCCTTGTCGGCTTATCTTAAACATTTTCTGTATCCTGTGTCAGCTGGGCTAGCATGTCTCCTGTAGCTTCACTACCACTTTGTGTGCCATCAGATGTCTGTTCATTACTCGAAGCATCACTTGAGTTGTTCTCTTTACTTCCTTCTGTCTTTTCTGAAGACTGTGTTCCTCCGGTTGCTTCGCTTCCTTCTGCCTTTTCTGAAGGCTGTGTTCCTCCGGTTGCTTCGCTTCCTTCTGCCTTTTCTGAAGGCTGTGTTCCTCCGGTTGCTTCGCTTCCTTCTGCCTTTTCTGAAGGC
>JAXJRB010000163.1:0-1849 GCA_036310845.1 Lachnospiraceae bacterium
CAGCTTCTCCATCCATTAGCTCTGCAACTGTAATTTCTAATTCTTCACATAAGATTTTTACGACAGAGTAATCGGGCATGCATTTGCCTGTTTCCCATTTCGAAACTGTTTTATTAGATACTCCAAGCTTTTCTGCCAACTGTTCCTGTGTAAGGCTTTTCTCTTTTCTTTTTTGTGCTATAAACTTTCCCGTTGCTTGTTGATTCATTTTCTCTACCTCCGTTTGTTGTTTGTAGAAAAAGCATACCTCTTTTCTCTGAAAAACAACATCCCCTATTTGGAGAATCTAAGCGGAATTACTAATTATTCCTGCAAATTGGAATTGGTAACACTCTTACAAAACATCAATGCTTGTTTTCTCTACGACTCTTTTTCCATTGACCGATTTTATCAAAGGCACCCAAACAGTGCAGGGCATACAATGCCAAAGAAGCAACGGAAAGACCGATAACAAACGACATAATATCACCACAAATCGCTTCGGGAATAATGCCGTTGAGTCGCCCTTTGTGTTCACTTCCAAAAAGCAAATAACTAAGTAGCATTAAGCAGGTAGAACCTGCCAACATGGTGCGCAATCTCTCTTTGCGCTTATTGGTTTCTTCGGTGGCATATTCCGCTACCTTTTTCAATGTATCCTTAGTTTCGTTATCCATGTTCTCGCTTTTCCTTTCTCCATCAATGATTTCACGAATATCTACATCGTAGAAGTCGGCAAGTTCAATGAGCATCTCTACATCGGGCATATTGCTTCCAGTTTCCCATCGTGATACAGTTCGAGAAGAAACACGGAAATATTCTGCCAGTTGTTCTTGGGTCAACCCTTTGTCCTTGCGAAGGTGTTTCAGAAATTCCCCCATTTTTTGTTGGTTCATTCACACCCCTCCTTTCGTGGAAATCATATCACTGGTTAATTAAGAAAACCACGACACAAAGCGAGAAATGCCGTGGTTTCGAGGTGGACAAATTATGTCCTGTGTATTCTGTTCACAAAATTGGAATTTATTTATCTTCGTTATCCTTGTTCTCTTTGCTCTTTTTTGAATATGATGAACCAAGGCAAAGGAATGTTGAACCAAGGCACATCCAAACAACAGCCATAGAATAATTGCTATTTTCACCAGCAAAGTTAATAATTGCAGATATGTAGAATAATATTGCTGCGATATAGTACAGTGTAGCAGAAACTTTATCTTTTTTCATTATATACCTCCGTCAAATTGGAATTTATTTCAGTTTGTCAAGGTCTTCCACGTAGATAGACACTTCACCACATTCAGGGCAAATAGCTACTTTAGGCTTACCAATTCTGCCTCCAAAAAGTTTGCTTTCATCAGAAGACATAACAATTCCGTATCCTGCACCTTCAATTTTTATTGCACAGCCTTCTTTCATTTCACTTCCGCAACGGATGCATTTTCTCATGATAATATCTCCTCCAAATTCAAGTTTTTCGAACTGTTAAACATATTGGAATTTGACTCTACTTTGCTTAATGAGGTGTACCTTGAACCAAAAAATACAATATCATTGAAATAATATCAATAGTCAAGGCCGCTGCCAAAATAATACCAATGATTTTCAATATACCCTTTGCTTTTCTATTGTTTTTCTCTGTCATTACATTTCGGCTGATTTCTTTGATTTTTTCGGTAAAATCAGATGTTTGAGCTCCGCTTTTTTCAGTCACTTCTTCTTTCAGAAGATAATCCATTGAACAGTCAAACAATTTTCCGAGTTCGATAAGTTTATCAGTTTCAGGATAGGCGATATCCGATTCCCATTTGCTAATTGATTGACGCGACACACCGAGAATATCAGCAAGTTGCTCTTGCGTATAGTTCAATTC
>JAXJRB010000164.1:0-10846 GCA_036310845.1 Lachnospiraceae bacterium
CTTCTCTGTCCGTCAAAGCTTCTCTGTCCATCGTTATTTCTTCTCTGTCCGTCAAAGCTTCTCTGTCCATCATTATTTCTTCTCTGTCCGTCAAAGCTTCTCTGTCCATCATTGTTTCTTCTCTGTCCATCAAAGCTTCTCTGTCCATCATTATTTCTTCTAGGTTGCTCTGTTGCAACAGCCTTTGGCGCCTCAACTGGTTTTACAACCTCTACAGACTTCTCTACCACTTGTGGTGCTTCCTTTATCGGTTCTTCTGTCACTTTTTCAACAGGCTTTTCTTCTACCTTTACTGGTTCTTCCACTGCCTTTGGAGCAGGTGCTACCACCTTAATTTCTTCCACACTCTTCTCTTCCTGCACTGGTTCTACTACCTTTACCGGTTCTTCCACTGCTTTTTCAACAGACTTTTCTTCTGCTTTTACTGGCTGTGACTTTGGTGCCACAGGCTTTGCCGGCTTCTTTTGTGCCTGTGTTCCACCTGGCATCTTAGAATTGTTTGGGTTACTTACAACAATAATACTTTTCTTCTTCTTAACCGGTGTCTCAACTGACTTTTCCGTTTTTACTTCCTTCGCTTCCGTAGTTTCTGTCTCCTTTTTCTCTGACGCCATTGGTGCCTCAGCTGACTTGCCAGGCGCCTTCATAGCGTTTTTTATGTCCTCTACCTGTCCGTCTTCTAATACACTCATGTGGCTTTTTACCTCTATACCTTTATTTTTTATTACAACTAGAAGCTCTTTGCTCTCTACACCGAGCTCCTTTGCTAATTCATGCACTTTCATTTTTGCCATTCCTATACCTCCGTACTATTAGCAGATTGTTCCAGATGCTTAATCAATGATTTTGCGAAGCCCTCATCTGTAATTGCTAGAGAGGATCTCATTTCTTTTCCAATGGCATGCCCTAATTCATCCTTCGTGCCAAAAAAATATCTTGGCACTTCATAGAACTCACATGTATTGGAAAATTTTTTCTTAGTATTATCCGATGCATCTTCCGATACCAGCACCAGAAAGGCACTTCCTTCCTTCACACTTTTATCGGTTGCAAATTCTCCACTCATTATCCTGCCAGCTTTCATTGCAAGTCCAAGCAGGGAATATATTTTATTATGATTCAAGTGTTTCAATCTCCTTTGTCAGACTGTCATATACATCATCCGATACAGCCATCTTGAAAGATCGATCCAATCCTTTTGACTTTTTAGCCGCCTTCAAACACTCTGCATTTCTGCAAATATATGCGCCTCTACCATTTTTCTTGCCCGTAAAATCCAAAATAAAGCCTTCCTCTTCTGTCTTAAGGATACGAATCAATTCTTTCTTGCTCTTCATTTCTC
Source organism: Lachnospiraceae bacterium (assembly GCA_036310845.1). Classification (GTDB taxonomy): domain Bacteria; phylum Bacillota; class Clostridia; order Lachnospirales; family Lachnospiraceae; genus COE1. Next base: position 1,343 of record JAXJRB010000164.1, read on the forward strand.
CACAGCCTACACACTGTCTTAATGGAATTTTCTTATTCATCATCTTCAGCAGCCTCTTCCATCTCTACTGCTTCTTCTGTTTCTGATGTTTCTGCTGCTTCCTCTTCGTACTCATTAGCTCCATACTCATCTTCCTCATAGTATGCTTCGCCTTCTTCATCGTACATATAATCTTCATAACGGAAGCCTTCTGCATCCTTAGCCTGTGTCTCCGACTTAATATCAATCTTATATCCGGTAAGTCTTGCTGCAAGTCTTGCATTCTGACCTTCCTTACCAATTGCGAGAGATAACTGATAATCAGGAACAACAACCTTTGCTGTCTTCTCATCCGGATCTGCAAATACAGCAACAATCTTAGCAGGTGAAAGAGCGTTCTGAATAAAGTTTCCTGGATTCTCATCCCAGTTAACAATATCTATCTTCTCACCACGAAGTTCTTCTACAATTGCATTAACTCTAGCACCGTTTATACCTACACATGCACCTACTGCATCAACGTTAGGATTATTCGTTCTTACTGCAATCTTTGTTCTGCTTCCTGCCTCACGAGCAATGCTCATAATTTCAACTGTTCCATCCTTAATCTCTGTTACTTCTGCTTCAAACAATCTCTTTACAAGCTCTGGATGTGTTCTGCTGACAGAAATTCTTGGTCCCTTAGGAGTATTCTTTACTTCAAGAATATATACCTTAATTCTTTCTGTTGGGCGGAATGACTCACCTTTAACCTGCTCCGTTTCGTTCAAAAGTGCATCTGCCTTACCTAGATTGATACTAATATTACGGCCTGTGTAACGCTGCACAATACCTGTTACTACATCCTTTTCCTTCTCATAAAACTGGTTATACACTACACTTCTTTCTTCTTCACGAATCTTCTGTAAGATTACATTTTTTGCATTCTGTGTTGCAATACGTCCAAATTCTTTGGACTTAATCTCTACATTAATCGTCTCTCCAATGGTAGCCCTCTTAGAAATCTCCTTGGCATCATCCATGCAAATCTGTAAAACATCATCTTCTACATCTTCTGGCATAGCAACGATTTCCTTTGTTGCATAAACCAAAAAATCACATGTATTTCTATCAATCTGCACTGTGATATTATCTGCCTTACCAAAATGATTTTTGCAAGCTGTCAGAAGAGAATTTTCAATTGCTTCAAACAAGGTTTCCTTGCTAATTTCCTTTTCTTTCTCCAGAATGTTAAGTGCTTCTAATAATTCTTTGTTCATTTTTCCTTTACCCTCCTAAGCTAAAAATCTAGCGTCAATCTGACAATCGCAATATCAGTTTTTGCAAAGACAAGTTCTTTTTCTTCCGTCTCTATTGTAATGGTATCTTTATCATAACCCTTTAAAATACCTGTAAATTCCTTTTGTTTTTCAATAGGCTTATAAGTTCTAACTTCAACCTCTTCTCCCAGACTCTTTTCCAAGTGTCTGTCTTTCTTCAACGCTCTACCAAGTCCTGGGCTACTTACTTCCAAAATATATGCATCTGGAATAAAATCAGCTTCATCTAACTTATCCGAAAACGCACGGCTGACATTTTCGCAATCAACAATATTTACACCTTCCTGCTTATCAATATAAGCTCTTAAATACCAGTCACTGCCTTCCTTCACATATTCTACGTCATAAATCTCACAACCATTCGCTTCTACAATCGGCTGTAAAATCTCTTCGGCGCGTGCTTCATACGTGTCCTTCTTTGCCATTAGCTCACCTTTCCTCACACTATTAATCCGTTACCCTTGCTCAAATAAAAGAGTGGACTCGCAAGCCCACTCTTTATCATCAAGCATTATTCAACTATATTTATACTATCACTCCACCTATCAAAAAGCAAGAGCTTTCGAGAAAAAAAATGTTTTCGAGAAAAATTGTTTTCATACTTTCCGCATGATATAATGATAACACTTAAATAAAATCGTTTTTTATTCAGCAAGGTGGTGTTTCTATGACAATTGGTACATGTTACGGATACAATCCATATTGTGCATATAACAATACATGTTCCAGCACACGAACAGGAACATGTATCTAATGCCTATAAAAAGGCTACGCAGATTAACGAAAAAGTAATCAATACTTCCGTAATTCAACACAGCATTCACTTTGCATCGAATCTTTCTTCTGAATCCTTCGATGATATTATGACAACCTGGAACAAACGTCGGGAAAAGAACAGAACATCTCAAATGCAACAATCAAAAGAGCATAACCAATTGCGATATGATGGTTATGCTCTTTCTTATTCATTTCTTTATTCATTTAATGGAAGCTTATATATTGGTTCTCCATGTTCATCCAACTTCGGGGTCGAACGATCCTTCAATGTATGATATGGTTTCAAAGTAGCAATACTCATATATGCAGGTCTGATAATCTTGTCCACGTTTATCAATTCTTCCATTCTATGAGCACTCCAGCCTACTATTCTTGCAATCGCAAAAATCGGTGTATAAAGCTCTAACGGAATATCAAGCATACTATAAACAAATCCACTATAGAAGTCTACATTTGCACTAACACCCTTGTAAATCTTACATTTTTCAGCGATCACTTCCGGTGCAAGCTTCTCGATCATGGAATACAATGCAAACTCCTTCTGTCTTCCTTTCTCCTCTGCAAGCTTCTCTACAAACCCTTTGAAAACTCTTGCACGCGGATCTGAGATAGAATATACCGCATGTCCCATACCATAGATTAATCCACTCCTGTCAAACGCTTCCTTATTTAACAGCTTATACAAATATTCTCTCACCTGGGCTTCATCTGTTGTATCATCTATATTTCTACGCAAATCTTCCATCATCTGTACAACTTTAATATTCGCGCCGCCATGCTTAGGTCCTTTTAATGACGATAATGCTGCTGCTATAACAGAGTAAGTATCTGAACCCGAGCTTGTTACAACTCTTGTTGTAAAGGTTGAATTATTTCCACCGCCATGCTCCATATGAAGTACCAATGCCGCGTCTAAAACCCTCGCTTCTGTTTCTGTATATTCCTTATCCGGTCTTAACATACGAAGAATATTTTCTGCGGTAGATATTCTAGGATCCGGCCTGTGAATATATAAGCTTTCATCGCATAAAAAGTGATTATATGCATGATAACCATATACCGATAACATTGGAAAAACACTAATCAGCATTAAACACTGACGCAGAACATTTTCCAATGAAATATCCGATACCCTATCGTCATAGGAAGCAAGTGTCAAAATACTCTTTGTTAACGAATTCATAATATCATTGCTTGGTGCTTTCATAATAACATCACGCACAAAATTTGTAGGAAGGCTCATACTATATCCTAACGCCTTCTTAAATTCAAATAGTTCATCTGCATTTGGCAAATTTCCAAATAGTAACAGATACGCACATTCGTCAAATCCAAATCTGCCATCCTTTCTGAATCCACTTACCAAATCAAAAATATTATATCCTCTATAATAAAGCTGTCCATCGCACGGAACACTCTTGCCATCGATCTCCTCTGATGATTTAATCAAAGAGATATTAGTAAGACCTGACAATACACCCTTACCATTCATATCTCTCAAACCACGTTTTACACCATACTCAGCAAACAGATTTACATCAATTCCATTATTATCTTGACAAACCTTTGTATATTTATTTGTAAACTCCTGAATCTTCTCTTCTTTTTTACCCATTCACATCGTCCTTTCTATATTATCTTACTTTTATATTATATAATAAACAAGAGTTACATAACAAGGACATATTTATGATTTTTTATAAATTATTTGTGAGTCAGTCACTATTCACACAGCACTTAGCATTTACTGCTAAGTGCACAAGAAAGTGTCGTTTCATTGAGCAAATTTAGGATGGTTTTTTGCATGTAACCGGAACGGAGTGAACAGTAACGCGAGTCATTTTTTCGAAGATTTGAACGTGGTTAATTACCTATCTTCTTTACCTGACTTTAGTTTGATATATACTGCAATTACAGCCAATGCCGCTATAATCAACCCCAATAACGCCAAATACCAAACCGTGTTTTCCTCTATTTCACTCCCCGATACTGCATTTGTTTCTACTACATTCTCACTCCCCTGTGATTCTGTATCAACATTTTCCTTTTCACTTTTTTCGTCATTCTCTGCATTTCCTTGTTCAATATCATTTTCCCCAATAGTTTCTTCTTCTACGTGTAGCATTTCATTTTTTTCGACATCACTATTTTTTTCCCCAGTAACTTTTACCACGCTTTCATTCCCCTTCAACTGTGGTGTCTGCCCCAAAGGCACTTGTTGTTCTGGAATCTGCTGATTCTGAAAAACATTATTTTCTACTACCACTGCTTCTTTCTTTTGCTTTTCTCCTGCATCTCCCTCTTTACTACGAATACCTTTATATGAGCTATTTGTATCTTTACTTTCCGAATGTTTCTCTCCTGAGTTTACATTATTCATTTTCTCTTTCGTAGTGAAGGTAACCATATCACTGCATACCAAGCCACCTTTATCATTTTCCACCTCTACATACCAAGTATACCTTGTCGCCGGTTTCAACTTCTCCCACACAGCACTAGCCATCAAATTTGCCACTTCTACTGTTTCTATTTTTTCCATTGTACGAATGCCCGCACTGAATCTATTACACTCTAAAACTTTTTCCGATGTATCAAACTCAACATCCAGCTCAAAAATATCAATATTTGTTCCTTTACTTCCATCACCATAATTATTATACTTAGGCGTATCATAAAAATTGAAATCATTGTATAATGGCGAATACGAATTCATATATATTTTGTCATGTTGCAAATCAAAATATAAAAACTTTATATATTCTTCTCCACCTTCAAATGCTGCTTGATAGTCTGTACATATCTGATATACCGTTCTCTCCTTAACGCCATCACCGTCATCATCAAATGCAATCGTTTCAAAAGAGGAACCATGATAATGACCATTTAATACCGCAATTACATTACTATTTTTCTTTACCACCTGTTCCTGTAATACTTGACCTGCATAATCCAAATATGTTCCATTTGACTCTTTTACATTTGTATATCTATGAAGTAAAATTATAGCTTTACGGTCAGGATATTTTTTTAACATCTCATTCATCCACTCAATCTCTTCTGTATAAATATCCCAACTCATGTAGAGTAACATCAAATCTTGTCCATTTTGTGTTATCAAATCAACATGACCTACATTATCTTTATATACATCTCCATAGCATGGCATTTTTTCAAATCTTTTCTTGCCAAAATATTTACAATAGTTTTGATAATCCATTCTTCCGGCCGCTACATCATGATTACCGGCAAGTACACCGTATGGCATTTCAGCATCTTCAAACAGCTTCATTGCCTGATCCGCTATCTCCCATTGGTCAATCATATCATATTCATCAACAATATCCCCTGTATGTATCACATAAGGAATTTTCCATTCCTCCGCATTTTCGATAATCCACTTATTTTGATTTGTAAAATGGTCTGCCCAGCTCTCACAATAGTATTGTGTATCCGTAATCCATGCCAATGCAAAATCATAATTTTCCGGTCTGCTTGTTCCATCCCAATCGCTTAACGCCTGGTCTTCTATTACTTGTTGTTCCTGCACATTCTTCACCTTAGGATTACTATGCTCCGCTCTACATTGCACCAAAACAATTGCTTTACCATCCACAACATAATTTTCTGCATTAAAGGATACTTCAATATTCCCTCTTTCACTCGGAATTCCTATCAATTCCCAGGTATTATCCGTTTGATTCCATACATACATTTTTATAGCATGTGAATCATCTGAATAATTTGCAGTGCCATCCCAATTTACATAAATTTCATCACCTTGCTGTAATTCTCCCGTGCTAATTGTATACAGATAATATGGTAAATCACCCGTTGGCGCAACTGCAGGCTTCGTAGAAAATGTAGCCCCAACCATTAACGGTACATCTCCTTCTCCACTTTCAACAAGGATATCCCCAGCTTCCACAGTTAACGTTTTACCTTTATAATAGGTCACTTTGGCATTCTCTGCATTTTCTGTATCTAATACCACCTTTAACTTTGCATTTTGTTGACCTACTTCTAATGTATCCATGGTTGCAATAGAAGGATTTATTTCATTTACTATAAAAGTTACTCTTTTTTGTTCAAAATTTCCCGCTATATCTTCCGCCAATACCGTTAATGTATGTTGGCCTTTTTTCATATCACGCACATTTACCGAATAAGGTACTGAAATTTCCTCTTCGTCCAACAAAATACTTGTATTAGCAATTCCACCTTCATCCCATATAGTAGGATTGATAACCAATGTTCCACTTACTTCTTCCAGTTCTTCAATCCCTAATTGTATAAATGGTAGTGTATTATCAACCTTGACATTAACCACCATCTCCTTATCACCTGATACCGCCCTTACAGAATGCACACCGTCTAGCATCTGTGTCGTATCAAGTTCATATCCGACAGCCGTTACTTCCTGAGCCGGAATTTCGAATGTCACATCCATCCAAGGGCACATTCCTGCACTATCCCCCACTTTATGAATCGCATCATATTCCGTGCTTAAATTTGTTTTTCCCTTTGTTTCTTCTACATCCGGTCCAATAGAAGCAGGCGTATATTCCTTGCCATTAGCTAATACCAATTTCATATTACGAACCGTATAGTCCTCATGATTTGTTCCTGGTAAATATATATCTTCAAACGTTGTTCCTGTATCTCCTGCCCATACTGTTAATGTAACAGCATATACATCTTTTTCCTTATCATAAGTAAAATATTTATTATCAATATGTATCATCTTAGAATCAGAATCTGATGCCCACTTTACAAGATAATCAATAATCTGTCTGTTATCATCACCATAAGGTGCTGTTATTGCATTCTTAAAATAACTGTCTCGTTCTGTCGCTAAGAGCGCAAAAAATGCTCCATCTTCCATAACCGGTTTTACAGGAACTTCCACTCCATCAACCACTATCTTTGTATCGCTATTATCATCTCCATTATTCGCTGTTATTGTCGTTACTCCACGGATAGCACTATCCTCATCTATATTCAATCGAATACCGTCTACTTGATTCAATCTACTAATACCAACCTGATACCGTTCCCCTTGAACACTTCTGTAATTATTATATAACTCAACATAAAACTCTACTCTATCATGTCCATATAAAACGTTTGCCGGTATTTTGGCAAAGTAATAATACGATACTCTTCTCTTGCTTTCTACTATGGCATTCCATACTTTTTCATCATCCAGACGATAAAAAAGTTTTGTTCCTACAATTCCCATATTATCCGCAACTCGAAATGTTACATTTAATTCTTCTCCTTCTGTAATCTGTTGCGGACATTCTCCTTCCAAGGTCAACACAGGCATCGTTCCATCATCAGCTGGATATCCTTCATACCCGCCAAATTCCACCAATTCAGAAGGAATCTGCCATTCTTCTACAATTCCCGGACTCGGTTTTGTAGTGGTAGATACGATAATGCTACTACCATCTTTTGTTCTTGGATACGTGTACTGAATAGATTGTGTTCCCGTTCTATCAATTGTCGCTTTATTCCCTTCATTAAAAGATGCTTTTGCAAATATACTATTTGCTGTGCGCCCTATTTTTAACGTTCTATAATTTTTTTCATGAAAACCCGCATAATTAATAATTTCGATATTCTTGCCTTTTTCAAGATTAGTACCATAAAACTTATTAAAATCTGCCACCTCATTACCATTATTCGACAACCATAATACAATCGATTCTCCTGGCTGTACAATTGTAACCGGGTTACTCAGTTCCCAATTCTTATCCGCTGTTGCTGTTCCTGTATACTCGTAAAACAACTTATAATAACTCATGTTTATTGGCGTATTTGTTATATTGCATAATTCAACATAAGAAAACTGATCATTCCCTGCATATTCTCCGCCCGAAAGAGGAGGGGTTACTATTTCTGTTATAACAAACGGTCCTTCTATTTGCGAATTTTCATTCTTATTTAATTCTGTAACACAGTTTTCACTTTGCGAATAATAATCTTTTCCATATGTCACCTTAACATGCCATTCTATTTTATCAAACCACAACTCTTCTTTAGGAATTATCCCCACCAAACATCCACTTTCCTCGGAAGGTTTCATTTCTATCACACGAAACGTTTCGTTTTCTCTCTGCGCTTGTCTATAGTATAAATATCCTTTTGCAATTCCTTGATTCCCCATTACATTCGCTTTAACACTTACTTCTGCGTTCTCATCATTTTCATCCTGTATCATCTCTACTTTTTGTATAGAAAGATTCGGTTCTTGCTCATAGTGTACTAATGCTGAAGGCACTTGCCAATTTTCAACTCTTCCAGGGGTTGCTTTTGCAATTTCTGATTTATAGGACACACTTCCTTGCCCTCCATACGAATACTGAACCGCATGTTTTAAACTCGTATCTACAATATCCACCCCTTCAACATTACTTTCTGCATAACAAATAATACTATCCTCATCTCGTCCAAATGCAAATCCTCTTCTTGCACTAGAATGTATTCCTGTATAATTAATTCGAAAAATGTCTTCCCCTTCTACCAAATCTGTTCCATAATAGTCATTAAAAAAATCTACATTTTGACCACTTTCATATTTCGCATCATCACACTGCCACAGTACAATCGTCTCTCCCGATTCTATTGTAAAGTCCCCTGTATTAAATACCTTACCACCACCAGCAGGATATTGATAAAAGAATGTATAATCGCCGAAATTAATTGTTGCATCCGAGTTATTATATACTTCTGTATAGGTCAGTCTCTTTCCTGACGGCCCAGCAGGTACTATTTCTGTTACAATCAAAGGAGACACATTCTGATTATATGTAATCTCTGTGGGTTTTTGAAATATATCTATATCATCTAACGCAACCTCTGTTAGTAACTCTTCCTCTGTAGCAATTTCCTCTGTTAACTCCTCTGTTTCCGTTTCTATTTCTCCTGTTACTTCTTCTGTAATTTCCTTTTCTACTTCTTCCGTTATTCCCTCTATCGTTTCCGTTTCTACTTCCTCATCTTCATGTGGCACAGTCTCTCTCACAATATTTTCTGCAGTATCACTTTCCAACTCTTCTGTTGCGTTTTCTGTCACTGTTATTTTCTCTTCCGCAGATGTCATATCCCCCGTCACATTTTCCTGCGTTTCATTTCCCACTTCCTCCTTTTCACATTCTGCCTCATTCTTCTCAATTTCATCTCCTTGTTCTATCGTTTCTATTTCAAGATTTACTGACTCACTTTCCAATAATACTTCTTCTTGCGAAGCAGACACTTCTACACCTATTTCTTCCATATTCTCTGCAAAAGCAGTCATGGAATTCATTCCCATAACACCCGCAAGCAAAATTGCCATTGCCGATTTTACATATTTCTTTTTCATTTACATGCTCCTTATTCATTTTGGGTAATTATTCAGCACCATCACAATTACAATACAAAAATC
>JAXJRB010000165.1:0-2324 GCA_036310845.1 Lachnospiraceae bacterium
ACTGAAAATGGCGGAAAAACTGTATGAAAAAGGAATCGGACTTGTTGTCGTCTCCCCTTCGGGAAAAGACGGCGTCCCGATCGCATCCTTCGCCGATGTCCATATCGATTCAAAGCTGAGAATGCCGCTTCTTCCCGATGAAGACGGAACAAGGTACGGATTTCCGTCCCTGATGGTCAGCCTCTATATTTATCATGCCCTATCCTTTACATTAAAGGAAATCCTCCAGGAATACCAATAAAACAGGGTTGCCTAAAGGAAATTAGTGACGTGAGGCCGGCCTAATGAATATAGTACCAGTTCGGGCCGCCATTATCATCAGAAAGAGCCCAAAAAAGCCCGCCGGCGTGATTTTGAACTGACCCGTTAAAATGAGACTTAGAAAAAACACCTATGCTGCCTGTCCCCTGTATTCCAGTGGGGACAGGTAGTTTAATTTTGCCTGAATTCGTACATGATTATATCGATACATGTATTGATTTACAATTTGTACTACTTTAGAATTGGATATAGATGCTCTACTTTGAGCGTTAAATCCTTCCGACTTTAGCGAGGAGTGAAAGGATTCAATGACGGCATTATCATGGCAGTTTCCTTTTCGAGACATGCTTGTGGTAATGCCTTTTTCTTTGGCCAAATTCTGATATGCATGTGAAGTATAGACAGATCCCTGGTCGCTATGAAGAAGTAACCCTACTGGTTTACGTAATTCTACAGCTTCCCTCAATGTGTCTAATACTAGGTTAATATCTTGGCTCGTACCTATTTTGTAAGCCACTATTTCGTTGTTATATAAGTCCATAATCGTTGATAAATATAACATAGTCGAGCCATAAGGTAAGTAGGTAATGTCGGTTACCCATTTTTCATTTAATCGGCTTGCTTTAAAATTACGATTGAGAGTGTTCGGCACAATAATATTACTCTCACCACAAATGTACTTTTGTCGCTTCTTCTTAACTTGACACTGAATCTCAAACTTTTGCATAATTTTTTGTACAGTTTTGCGGTTTACATTTATCCCATACTTTCTGTTTAAGATGGATTTAATTTTACGATGACCATAGTGATAGAAGTTTTTCTTACACAGCTTGATTACTAGCTCTTCTAATGAAGTTAGCTCAACTTTTTTATACTTCTTTTTCCAACGGTAATATGTTGACTTAGGTATGCCTAATACTCCAAGAATATCAATTATTTTAAAAGTGGCTGAGAGTTCTTCTACAACTTGGACAATGACTCGTGGCTCCAACTCCTTTCGATCTCCTGGTACTTTTTTATAATTGCCAATTGAGCCTCTAGCTGTTTATTCTTTAGTTTTAATTCTTCTAGCTCACTCATTTCCTCCGATTCTTTACCGTAGGAATATTGTTTTCCAACTTGTTGCGAAAATCGATAGGTTTGGCCTGTTTTGTACCATCGCATCCATGTTTTAATTTGAGTCTTATTTTTTATCCCCAGTTGTTCCATTATTTCTTTGTTTGTCATTCCAGCTTGTTTCATTTTAATTACTTCCCATTTTACTTCTTCTGCGTAATGTACTCTTGTGCCCATAGAAAAACACCCTCCTAAGAATCATATTGTATTAATACGATTCAGGGGGTGTTTTTTCCTTGTCTCATTTATTTGGGTCTCTCCACCTCCGCTGCCGGAGGTTTTTTGTTTGGAAAATATTTAAATCAAAATTTTAAGTGCAAGGTTATTGACATTCTTTATTACTTTAACTAATATTTAATCTTGTTAACTATTTATTTTGTTGTGCAGAGGTAAAAACAAATTTACCGTTTCCGATCTTTCTTGCTCAGTTTTGAACAACTTATTCAGTACACGTCCCGCAAGCTGCTGAGCAGGAAATAGGAAAAGCAAAACCGAGGGAGCCGTTCAAACCGGCTTCACCCAAAATATAAGGATATGAAAGGAGAAATAAAACATGAGCAAAGGACGTTTAATTGCGACGAACATTATCGGACTCATCATCGTGCTTGCCATCTTAGCAGGAGGTGCGTATTTCTATTATGACAGCATCAGCTATGTGAAAACCGACGAAGCACACGTGACAGGCGAGATGGCCGACATTACGGCGCCTGCATCAGGGAAGCTCTCAGATTGGGATTTGAAAGAAGGATCAAAAGTTTCGAAGGACGAAAAAACAGCGAAAATCAAAGGGGAACAAACGGTTGACGTGAAGTCGATCATGGACGGAACGATTGTCAAAAACGAAGCGAAGGAAGGCCAGATCGTACAAGCCGGTCAAACGCTTGCGAAAACAATCGACATGGATCATCTGTACATTACTGCTAACATTGAAGAAAACGACCTGAAAG
>JAXJRB010000166.1:0-47142 GCA_036310845.1 Lachnospiraceae bacterium
AGCTTTAAGAGTGTTATCTTTGAGGAGAGAATAATTATGGTAGATTTAACGGGTAAGCGAGTAATCGTAGTAGGAACAGGAATCAGTGGTATTGGTTCAGCAGGATTGTTAGAGGCCAATGGTGCGATTCCGGTGATTTATGAGGGCAATACAGCCGTGAAGGAGAGCGATGTCAGAGGAAAGCTTAAGGCAGGAAGCAAGGCTGAGATTGTGATTGGAGCATTTACAGAAGAGATTCTTGAGAATATAGCGTTGGCAGTGCTAAGTCCCGGAGTGCCAACGGATGCGGATTTTGTGTTGAAGATGAAGGAGAAGCAGATTCCGGTATGGGGTGAGATTGAGCTTGGCTACAATTATGCTAAGGGAAAAGTGCTTGCGATTACGGGGACAAATGGAAAGACGACCACCACTTCGCTGGTAGGTCAGATTATGCAGGAATATTTTGAAAGTGTATATATTGTTGGAAATATTGGTAATCCATATACACAGGCGGCTCCTCTTATGACAGAGGAAACAGTTTCGGTAGCAGAGATTTCCAGTTTTCAGTTAGAGACAATCGAGTATTTCCATCCGCAGGTTTCTGCTATTTTGAATGTGACACCGGACCATCTTGACAGACATCATACGATGGAGAATTATGTGGCGGCAAAGGAAGCGGTAACTCTTAATCAGACAAAGGATAATTTCTGCGTATTGAATTATGAGAATGAATATACAAGAGATTTTGGCGCACGTTGTCCGGCTCAGGTTGTCTTTTTCTCATCAGCAAGAAAGCTGGAGAATGGTCTGTATTTGGATGGAGAAGAGATTTTCTTTGCAAAGAATGGGGAAGTAACCAAGCTTTTGAATGTGAAAACGGATATGAACCTTGTGGGTATCTGTAATATTGAAAATGTGATGGCAGCGATTGGTATTAGTATGCATGCCGGAGTGCCAATGGAAAATATTCTGGCAACAATTAAGCGTTTCGTGGCTGTAGAACATCGTATTGAATATGTAGCGACAAAAAAGGGTGTTATGTATTATAATGATTCTAAGGCAACGAATACGGATGCGGCTATTCAAGGGATTAAAGCAATGGATAAGCCAACGATTTTGATTGGAGGCGGTTATGATAAGGGAAGCGAGTATGATGACTGGATTCAGAGCTTTGATAATAAGGTGAAGCTGTTGGTGTTAATCGGACAGACAAGAGAGAAGATTGCTGAATGTGCCAGAAAGCATGGCTTTGAGCAGATTATATTTGCAGAAAGCTTTGAAGAGGCCTTGGATATCTGTGTAAAGGAAGCTGTGGCTGGCGATGCGGTGCTATTATCTCCTGCGTGTGCAAGCTGGGGTATGTTCCCGAACTATGAGGTAAGAGGTAAGATGTTCAAGGAATATGTAAATAAACTGTAACTGTTCAGAGCCAAGCAGATAGACGCAGGAATATGAAGTATTTTTGAAATTGGCTCTGAATAGTTACAATAAATTGAATAATTACAATAAGCTTGGAGAGTGAAAAAGTGTCAGGAAAACAGACAGCTGGTAAAAAGAAAAAAGAAAGACATAATTTTGACTATGTATTGCTGACGGTGGTATTGTTCTTGGTTGGTTTTGGGCTTTTGATGATTTATTCAACAAGCTCTTACGAGGCGGGAATAGACTATGGTGATTCTGCATATTTTTTAAAAAAGCAGGCAGGTTCTACTATGATTGGATTTGTTGCTATGTTTTTTGTATCAAGAATACCATATAAAATATGGAAAAAGTGTGATGCAGTAGCTATTTTAGGTTCGATAATTTTGATTCTGGCAGTATTAACACCGCTAGGGATTAAGAGAAATGGTGCGTTGAGATGGCTGAATCTTGGATTTATTACAATGCAGCCTGCGGAGGTTGCCAAAATAGGTGTAATTATCTATGAAGCGAGTATCATTACGAAGCTAGGAAAGAGCCTAAGAACACCCAAGGGGCTGGCGGTGATATTGGTGCCACCGGCAGTGTTGGCGTTGATGTTGTGGAAGATTACCAATAATATGAGTTCGGCAATTATTGTATTTGGTATCGCAATAGCCATGCTCTTTGTGGCAGTTCCTGATTATAAGCATTTTGTGGCTTTGGGGGCTGCTGGAATTGCAGGAGTTGTAGCAATTGTTTTTTATGCTGTTTCAGCGGATGCAAGTGGAGAATTCCGTTTGAAGAGAATTAAAGCGTGGTTAGATCCAGAGTCTCACAGTACGGATAAAGCATTTCAAACGCTACAGGCATTGTATGCCATTGGCTCTGGTGGAATTTGGGGAAAAGGGCTTGGACAGAGTATGCAGAAGCGAGGATTTCTTCCAGAATCGCAGAATGATATGATTTTCTCGATAATTTGTGAAGAATTAGGGCTTTTTGGAGCGATTGCGGTTATTTTTCTATTTATTGTATTAATTTGGTGTTGTATGGTGATTGCTAACAATACGGTAGATTTATTTGGTGCATTGCTGGTAGTAGGAGTTATGGCGCATTATGCGATACAGGTTATCTTGAATATCGCGGTTGTAACGAATACGATTCCGAATACCGGTATTTCATTACCATTTATTAGCTACGGAGGAACCTCAGTGCTATTCCTTCTTGCTGAAATCGGGATTGTACTAAATGTAAGTAAAACGGTAAGAAATGCATAAGATGAATAAGTCATACATATAATATTTTAATTTATTGGTATATGGTGTGACTTTATGTATAAATCAAAATTACCTGAAACGGATATCAAAGAAATGGGAAAAATTGACTGCCTGCATCAGGATGAACTCATAAGAATCGAAGGGAGAACTCCACTTCATGGTAGTGTAAGGGTGCAGGGGTCGAAGAATGCTGCGCTGCCGATATTGGCGGCATGTTTGATGATACCGGGACGATGTATGATTCGAAATTGTCCTATTATTGCGGACGTAGGTTACATGTTGAGATTGCTGGAATGTGCAGGATGTATGGTAGAGCAGGATGGCAATGTGGTTACGATTGATGCTACGAATGTGCGAGAATACCGTTTACCTGGGAAATATGTCCGGAAGATGCGTTCTTCTGTTATTTTGATGGGGGCAATGTTAAGCCGAATGCATGAGGTAGGGATTGAGTACCCGGGGGGATGTGTGATTGGTGAGAGACCAATTGACTTGCATTTGAAAGGGCTTGCTTTGCTTGGCGCAGATATTTCTGTAGAAGGTAATTATATTTATGCAGGAGCAAAATCGCTCAAGGGAGCAAGGGTTGTGTTCCCTTTTTCGAGTGTAGGAGCAACGCAGAATATTATTTTGGCTTCGGTGCTGGCTAAGGGAGAGACTTATATAGAGAATGCTGCAAGAGAGCCGGAAATTGATGCACTTTGCAATTTTCTTAAAATGGCAGGAGCGGATATAGAAGGAATCGGTACTTCTGTGTTAAGAATATGCGGTGTTGAGATGCTGCATCCAATTTCTTTTGAAATAGTACCGGACCGTGTTGTGGCTGGAACATATCTGTTTGCGGCCATGGCATCAAGAGGAAATGTGTGTTTGAAGGAAGCACCGATAGAACATTTGGGAAGTGTTATACAGCTAATTAAGGCGATGAAAAGTAACATCGTTATTAGAGAAGAGCAACGAGAAATAGAGCTTTGTTGTTGGGAAGGAATACAGAATATTCCATATGTCAAAACAGATATATATCCGGGATTTCCAACGGATTTACAGTCGCTTTTACTTGTGGCTGCAGTAACGGCAAGAGGAGAGCTGGTGCTGGAGGAGAGTATTTTCAACGGGCGATTTAAGATTGTTGAGGAATTGCGAAGAATGGGTGCCTGTATTAGAGAAAATGGCAACCGGGTTGTGATAAGTGGAGGAACAGAGCTAAGTGGTCGCAATGTGATTGCACGAGAGCTTCGAGGCGGCGCTGCACTTGTGGCAGCAGGGATTGCGGCTGGAGGCATGACAACAGTTGTGGGAACTTGTTATATTAACAGGGGTTATGAGGATATAGTCAGGGATTTTAAAATGCTTGGTGCGCATATAGACAGGATGACGGAGAATGATGGAGAAAAGTAACTTTAAAGGTACGGGATGGCTGAAAAGGAAATATGTAAAAAAGGACTATGATGTCATACCGCATTTACAATTAAAGATAGGCATTATTGTTGTGTTGGGGACGATTACGATATTACTGTCAGTTATGTATTTCCTTTTAATACATTATGAAGTGAAAAATGTGATTGTAGAGGGGAATAAGCATTATTCTTCAAAAGAAATTCAGGACATGGTTATGACAGGGTATTTTGGTGATAATTCACTGTTTTTGTCCATGAAATACAAAAATAAGGAAATAACAGATGTTCCGTTTGTGGAAACCATGGATGTGATTGTAACGGCGAACGATACGATTAAGATTATGGTATATGAGAAGGCGCTTGCAGGATATGTGGAATATCTGGGGAGATATATGTATTTTGATAATGACGGTGTTGTCATTGAGGCGGCTAAGATGCCTACAAAGGGCGTTCCACAGGTAACAGGGCTTTCTTTTGAACATATTGTCCTATATGAGAAGATTCCGGTTGAAAATGACAGTATTTTTCAGGATATTCTGACGATTACAAAGGTGTTAAGTAAATATAATGTAATCTGTGATAAGATTCAGTTTGACGCTAATTATCAGGTTACGCTAGGATATGATACGGTAAAGGTTGACATAGGTAAGCTGGAGAATTTGGATGAGAAGCTTATGCAGTTGCCGTATATATTGCCAGCGCTTGCGGGAGAGCGTGGAACTTTGGATTTGCAGAACTATACTTTGGGCAAGAAAAGCATAACATTTGAAAAAGAGTAACATAAAATCCGAAGAAAAGTAAAAAAGAGGTTGATAAATTGCAAAAAAAATTATATGATAGGATAGATGGAATTTAATAAGGAATTGTGAAGGAGGAAGGAAACTTGCTCGAGATTAAATCAAATGAGACAGATGCAGCAGCAAGAATTATCGTTGTGGGTGTCGGTGGTGCAGGTAATAACGCGGTTAATAGAATGATAGATGAGAGCATTACAGGTGTTGAGTTTATTGGAGTAAATACTGATAAACAAGCGTTACAGTTATGTAAGGCACCTAAGCTGCTACAAATCGGTGAAAAGTTAACCAAAGGTCTCGGAGCGGGTGCAAAGCCTGAAGTAGGTGAGAAAGCAGCCGAAGAGAGTTCAGAAGATATACAAGAAGCGCTTAAAGGTGCGGATATGGTATTCGTAACGTGTGGTATGGGAGGAGGAACCGGTACTGGTGCAGCTCCTATCGTGGCAGCGATTGCTAAGGAAATGGGCATTCTTACTGTTGGTGTTGTGACAAAGCCTTTCCGTTTTGAAGCAAGAACACGTATGACCAATGCGTTAGGTGGTATCGAAAAGTTAAAGGGACATGTTGATACTTTGATTGTTATTCCGAATGATAAGCTTTTGGAGATTGTTGATAGAAGGACAACCATGCCAGATGCATTAAGAAAGGCAGACGAAGTATTGCAGCAGGCAGTTCAGGGTATCACAGATTTGATTAACGTACCATCCGTAATTAATCTTGACTTTGCAGATGTTCAGACTGTTATGAAGGACAAGGGTATTGCTCATATTGGTATTGGATTTGGTAAGGGTGAAGATAAGGCAGCAGATGCAATTAAGATGGCTGTTGAGTCTCCGTTATTAGAGACAACCATTAACAGTGCAACAGATGTTATTCTTAACGTATCAGGTGATATTTCTATTTTTGATGCAAACGATGCAGCAAGCTTTGTACAGGAGTTAACGGGAGAAGATGTAAATGTTATCTTTGGTGCTAAGTATGATGAAAGCATGACAGATTCTTGTACAATTACTGTTATTGCAACAGGCTTAGATCAGTCAAATAATGCAAACAAGATAGGAAGTAATTTTTCTGTAACACCTAAGACTCCTATGAATGTAAACAAGCCAGCTGGAATCAATGTGATTCAGGCAGCGAATAATAATAACGTAACTCAGAATACTGTTCCGGTTAGACCGATTCCAGGAATTCAGAGACCAACAGATTTAAAGAGTAACGTTCAGGAAAAATCATTAAAGATTCCTGATTTCTTAAAGAGATAAGAAGTACTTATAAAAACACAGAGCAGATGATGCTCTGTGTTTTTTGTGTGATAGAAAGTTGCTATGGCGTAGTGGTAGTTAATAAAGAATTTACGAAGTAAATTCTTTGAGTGATTGCCGCTGGGCAATCACTTTTTGTCGAAAAATAAATAGTATCACATCCCTTGCTTTGACAAAAAAAGCAAGGTTTTTTTTATATACTCTTTTTATAGAGAGACAAGGTGACTATGAAGGTACTGAATAATTACGAGACACGGTAACAATTTGTGAAGACATGGAATGGTGAAAAGAGGTGATGTAAGGATATATGAATTATATTGGGATTTGTATTTGATTGAAAATCTGTTGTTGGATGGAGCGATGTTGGTGTTAACATTGCTTTTGATGCATAAGCGAATCTGTTTTATGAGAGTTGCAATTGCTGCGATGCTTGGAGCATTCATGTCAACATTTGTGTTGGTTAGTGGAATTCGATTTGGACTGCTGTATATTCTTATTCTGTTTATAACGGGTATGATAATGATGAAACTTAGCATGAAGCAGAAGGAATGGAATGAACTTATGCAAGGGATGGTGTACTATTTTACGTTGATGTTTGCTTTTGCAAAGCTTCAGCAGGTTAGTGAGTGGTTGCTGGGAGGACGTGTGAGTGGGATTGTCCTTGTGTTGTTGGTAATAGGTATTATGAGTATAGTGCTTTCTTATATGATATACCATAATCGTAGAAAAAGGCAGAAACTAGTATATTCTGTGGAGCTTACAGAGAGAGGAAATAGTGTAGAACTAATGGCGTTGTTGGATACGGGTAATACGTTAAGGGAACCTTTTAGCGGGAAACCGGTATCGATTGTGGAGGGTGATGTATGGCGTAGTATCATGGGGGGAGTTATTTCAGAGAAGTTTAAGGTGATTCCTTTTTATAGTATAGGGCAAGAACATGGTATTTTAAAGGGAATGGAAATAGACCAATTAGTAATAAAACAAGATGATAGACAAATTGTGCAAAAGAATGCGATTATAGCGTTTTATGAAGGAAAACTTTCAAATGATAGAAGCTATCAAATGATTTTGCATCAGAGCTTATTGATATAACAGGAGGGAGAAAATGATATTAAATATGTATTTACCTGGACGTATGCGTGTGTATATGGGGAAAAAAGAAAATGCTTTACAAGGGGGAAGGCAAGAGATTCATTATATTGGTGGTTCGGAAATTTTGCCCCCACCGTTAGAGAGTGTTGAAGAGAATGAGGCAATCAATGGATTGGATACAGAAAATGCAGATATGTTTCGTGCACTTTTGATAGAGCATAATCTTCGTTTGGTAGTCTATATCGCAAAGAAATTTGATAATACGGGAGTGGGTGTAGAGGATTTGATTTCGATAGGTACGATAGGGCTGATTAAGTCAATAAATACCTTTAATCGGGATAAAAATATTAAGCTTGCAACGTATGCTTCCCGTTGTATTGAAAATGAGATTTTAATGTATTTGAGAAGAAATAATAAAACAAGGCTTGAGGTTTCGATTGATGAACCATTGAATGTGGACTGGGATGGAAATGAATTATTGTTATCAGATATTTTGGGTACAGATGAGGATATTATATATAGAAATCTCGAAAATGAAACAGAAAGAAAATTGTTACAAAGGGCTGTGAATCGGCTGGGTGATCGCGAGAGAACGATTATTCAATTACGTTTTGGATTGAACGATCCGAATGGAACGGAGATGACACAGAAGGAGGTTGCAACATATCTTGGAATATCACAATCGTATATTTCTAGATTAGAGAAGAAGATTATGAAGAGGTTGAAACGAGAAATGGCTAGTTAGAAAATGGTTGCCATAAGGGAAGTGTGAGCTGAACACCGTATTGTACATATGCCTTAAAAGGCATAGAAATATGGAGGGATCAGATATGGCGCTTGGTAAGGTAGAGATTTGTGGTGTGAATACAGCAAAGCTTCCTGTTTTGAAAAATGAAGAAAAAGAAGAATTATTTGCGAGAATAAAGGAGGGAGACGAGGAAGCTAGAGAGAAATATATAAAGGGAAATCTGCGACTTGTGTTAAGTGTTATTAAACGCTTTTCGCAGGCAAATGAAAATGTGGACGATTTATTTCAAATTGGGTGTATTGGTTTGATTAAGGCGATTGATAATTTTAATCCTGCATTGGAAGTGAAATTCTCTACGTATGCGGTTCCTATGATTATTGGGGAGATTCGTAGATTTTTAAGAGATAACAATACAATTCGTGTAAGCCGTTCTTTGAAGGATATAGCCTATAAGGCGATTTATGCTAAGGAAAGTCTGACGAAAAAGAATCTAAAGGAGCCGACCATTGTTGAAATTGCAACAGAAATAGGAATACCTAAGGAGGACATTGCCTATGCGCTGGATGCGATTCAGAATCCAATGAGTTTATATGAACCGGTATATACTGAAGGTGGAGATACCTTGTATGTGATGGATCAAATAAGTGATAAAAAGAGCAGAGAAGAGAACTGGATTGAAAATATATCGCTGAGCGAGGCTATGAAGAGATTAAATGAGAGAGAGAATGAGATTATAACATTGCGCTTTTTTGAGGGAAAAACACAAATGGAGGTTGCAGAATATATTGGAATATCCCAAGCGCAGGTTTCGCGACTTGAAAAAAATGCTCTTGCTGTTATGAAAAAATATTTACTGTTTTGAGCAAATTTTTGTAACATTATTTAAAAGTCAGATATTAATATGCTATTGACTTAAATAGAAAAACAATTTACAATAGAAATAAAGTAGTCATAAGCATTAATGTGTGAAAGGATGTTACTATTATGGAGAAACAAAAGAAGATAAAGAAAATTCGTATGGATGTCAGAGCTATGGTTCTGTGTGCGGCGTCGGTGCCGCTATTGACGGCATGTGTTATTCTTACTTTTTTTTCAAGTCTTACGATAAGAGAAGGGTTGGAGGATAAAGTTTTAGAAGGGTTAAAAGGTATTACAACGTCGATGAGTATTGTACTGAATGAAGTGGATTCTGGAGATTATCGTTATGATGGTGAAAAACTTTATAAGGGTAGGTATAATATTACGGAAAATATTGCATTGTTGGATCAGGTAGCAAATAGAAATGAAAGTGTGCTTACTGTATTCTATGGGGATACTAGGTGTGCAACTACTATAATTAATAGTGATGGTCAGAGAGTGATAGGGACAAAAGCGGAGTCGGAAGTAGTGACACAGGTATTGAGTGAAGGTCGGGATTTTCTTGCTGAAAGGATACTGATTAATAATAAAGAGTATTCAGGATATTATGTTCCGCTAAAGAATAATAATGGAAGTATTGTAGGTATGCTGTTTGCAGGAAGGCCATATGAAGATGTGGAGCATTATACGACAACAAGATGTAATTTTATTATGGCTGTAGCGTTTGTGATTTTTGTTGTTTGTATAGCAGGAACGATTGTAATAGTACGTAAAAATATTTTGATGCCTATTAGAAAAATTTCTGATGTTGCAGTTAGAATGGCGGAAGGTGATATTAATCAAACACTGGAAAAAGAGAAGGATGACGAATTTGGTGATTTGATGGATGACTTCACTAAGATGATTCAAAATATTGGTGCACAGGCAAAAGTGGCAGAAGAAGTAGCAGGTGGAGATTTGACGGTGAATTATACGCCGGCAAGTGACAAAGATGTCATGGGAAAAGCGTTAAAAAAGATGGTAAGGGAGAATAATAAGAATCTTTCTGTTATCCGTGACGCAGCGGCTAGAATGGCTTCTGGTGCAAATGAAGTGGCAAGTGCAAGTAATTCTTTGGCACAGGGTACAACAGAACAGGCAAGTGCTATTGAGGAGATTACAGCTTCTATTGAAGAGATTGCAAATGGTGCCAAATTAAATGCAGAGGATGCAAATGCGGCAAATGAATTAGTACAGAACACAAAGGATGGAGCAATTCGCGGAAATGACCAAATGAAGCAAATGATTAAGGCGATGAAGGATATTAATGAATCCTCTGAGAATATTTCTAAGATTATGAAGGTTATTGATGATATTGCATTCCAAACGAACATTTTAGCGTTAAATGCTTCTGTGGAGGCGGCAAGAGCAGGGGTTCATGGAAAAGGCTTTGCGGTTGTTGCAGACGAAGTAAGAAATCTGGCAAGTAAGTCAGCAGAGGCGGCAAAGGATTCGGCAGAAATGATAGAAGATTCTATCAAGAAGGTAGAGATTGGCTCTAAACTTGCGCAGGAAACGGCGGGAGCATTAGAGGAAATTCAGGAATCGGTAGAAAACATTGCAAAGCTGGTAAGTGGTATTGCAACAGCATCTGCGAATCAAGCTAATTCTGTAGGACAAGTAAATGCAGGTATTACACAAATTGCGGATGTTGTTCAGACAAATTCTGCAACAAGTGAAGAATGCGCGGCAGCAAGTGCTGAATTATCTGCGCTTGCAGGTCAGCTTCAGCATGCGGTTGCTAAGTATAAGCTTTTGTCAGGAAGGGTTTATCGAAATGATTATCATGATGAAAGCATGATGAACGGTGAAGATGATGTATATCGCAATAATGAAAGCATTATTTCACTGGACGGAGACTTCGGAAAATATTAATATAAGAATAGAATCTGCCCCGGTGGAATGCCGGGGCAGATTTGAATATATACAAGCGCGTAAGAAAGGTTGGTAAACACTTGAAGATATATGCAGCAAATATAGAAGCCTTGAAAACGATGCAGGAAGAGATATGGTCTGAATGGATTCGTTTGTTGGATTGCACAAGAAGAGAGAGAATTGTTGAATTAAGACAAAGAAAAGATCAGATACAAAGTATAGGTGCTGGTCTTTTGTTGCGGTATAGCTTTTTGAAAGAAGGATATACCACAGAACAATGGGGCCAGATAAAAATACAGCGCTCGTCATCGGGAAAACCGAGTGTTGTGCAATATCCTGAGTTTTGCTATTCGTTGTCACATTCGGGAAATTGGGTTATATGTGGGACTCATAGCAAAGCGTTAGGAGCGGATATTCAGGAAATGCGGCCTTGGAAAGAAAATGTTGCAAAACGCTTTTTTGCGCAGGAGGAATATGAAAGAATTCTCAAAACGCAAGAATATGAAAAGCAAAATATGTTTTATAAGCTATGGACGGCAAAGGAAAGCTATGGGAAGCTGACTGGAGATGGTATTGGAAAAGGAATCAGTCATTATCTAACGACAGCTGATTTTGAGCGAATAACGGATACGGAGAAAAGAACGACAGCAAAGATAAGGCTTTATGATACGATACCGGATTATATGGTATGTATATGTGTAAAAGAGGAAGATGTTTTCCCAAAAGAGATAGAAATGGTGGATTGGAAAAAATTGTTGCCTCGTAATTATGAAGATACTGAATAATTACAAATAGTGTACAAAGGAAAGGAAGGAAGTCTATGCTTGGTGTGAACGGTAAAAACGCTGTAAAAAAGAACGAAGTGATTTTTAAGCAGGGTGACACATTAACACAGGTTGGTATTGTTTTGTCTGGTAAGGTGTTGATGCAAAATGACTGGATGCGTATGGTGAGAGGTCAGGGAGCGTTAATTGCATTAAATGATATTCCGAAGGAAACATATGGAGCAACTTATATTGCGATGGAGGATTCGGTAGTGTTTGCGCTTCCAATATCTGGTGAGGATGCGATACGAAGTATCGTTGCTAAAAATGTTGACTACCGTGCTATTATGGTTGCTTCTCAGTTTAAGTATGTAACGGCGCTTGCAAGAATCAGACAGGATTTATATAACAGAGTATATCGTTTATATCAGTTTGCACAGAAAAGCTATAGACAATATATTTCATTGTGTCAGGCAATGGGGATTCAGGCGATACCTTTACAGGAGATAGAGGGTATCCAGCCGTATGACCAAATTGCAGGTGATAATGAAGAGCGTTTGACATATTATGAAGAAGGTGCGAAGATTCCGTTGGCGGTAAATAAGCAGTATTTTTCTTATAGTGAAGATATGGTGGTGTATCAGGCGACAGAAATTATGAATATGATTGATTCTTTCTATGGTGATTGTAATGCTATGATTGACTATATTAAGGAATTATTAGATTTTGTGGGAATTAAACCAAATCAAAATCTGTTTGAGTATGCTTGCGTGCAGGGAGCGGAGATGAGAAGAAAAGGCGATGTTCCAAGAGAACTGAAGGGCTTGCTCAAGGATATTTTAAAGGAAGTACAGTTCCAATATACGCAATTGCAGAAGCAGTGTCAGAATATGGAAGAGATGGATTTTGCTGCAATGGAAAAACGAATCGAAGAGGTTGTTTCTAAGGAGATGACGGAAAGCGAGAAGAAAACGCAGGAAGAAAAGGATGCGGCAATGAAACGAGATGTATTGTCGCTTAAGAATTCTATGAATCAGGTAATAGAGTTTGCTTCCTTGGATGAAGAAATGGCAGAAAAGCTTCGTACGAATGTAGATTATCTGGTACAGGCGCCTGATAGAATGTCGATAGAAGATGATGTGAAGAAGGCAAAGAAAACGATTACACCAATTGTGTTCCAGTTATATTATGACTGCTATATGAGATTGAGTCAGGGGACGGCAGTGTTGCCAAAAGCGGTTGAATTGTTTTTGAATTTTGGTATGCTGGACGAGCGTTTGTTGGAGCAGGAACATTTAGAATTCTTATGTAGTATTGAGCCGGAAGAGAATGAAGGACCTTGTAATGTCTTTACTATGGTAGAGTGGCTGAATATGATTAAAGAAGGTAAGAGAGAACCATCTAAGAGTGAGTTTGACGAGGATTACTTTGAGAATCTCAGAACACTTAAGAAGATGGGAGATATTACGGAAGCGGAACAAAAAGCTCTGACGAATGATATGGTAAAGCGTGTAGAATATGAAGTTATGAATATGCAGAAGAGCAATAGTAGGACCTTGTATGGACAGCCGACTACATATATGCCAATTCTCTATAAAGAGGCAATATTTGGCTATCTTGATAAGATTCTGATTACGAAAAAGATGATTAATCAGAGTGTGCAGAATCTGATGAAAGTGGATTTTTCAGTATTTTATCGCGAAGTATTATATAGCAATACAGAATTAAAAATTAATCATGAATCAACCATGCAGAATATATATCCGGATATTATTCTGTTTCCGTTATATGGTGTTAATGCAGCTATGTGGCAGGAGGTAGGAGGTAAGAATAAGGCAACACCGGGTAGATTTGCATTTCCGATTATGTCTAATACAAATGTAGATGACATGATGGTTAAGTTATTTGGAAGATTCCGTTGGGAGCTTTGTAGATGTATTCAGGGTATGCAGTGGAATGATGTCAAGGTGAAGTCGCTTACTTCGGAATATATGGATTATATTCAGTTCTATCGTAAGAATCGTGATTTATCTGATGAGGCTAGAGAGAAGATTAAGCTGCAGATTCAGAAGGCTAGAAATAACTCAAGAGAAATATTCCTTATTGATTATGAATTTTGGGTAAAGAGTGAGTCTAATGGTTCTATGAAGATGAATAAGGTGGCAAGAGAAATTCTTGCAACATATTGCCCGTTTGATAAGGCGTTGAGAGAAAAGCTTGGAGTGCAAAGGCCTTATGAAGTTGCAATGGCAAGACATGGTAGAAATTGCTTAAAGAAGAAGCAGGAATTTGATTTAAGAATTAGGTCGATTCAGAAGGAAACACCTGATGTTCCAGAAGAAATTATGACAACCTATAATTTCTATGCGAATTTATGATATTTGTAATAATAGAACAAAGTATGTGCAAAGGACATTTTCGCCTCGAAAAAATCGGAATCTGATTTAGATTCCGATTTTTTGAATAAAAATTAAATGTTTTCTGTGGCTTCTGTATAGCCGGAAATGTCATTTTCTTCCGGTGCTTCTCCCTTTTCCGGAAGAAGAATCTGAACCTTTTCGATTCGATTTTGTATGACCTCTTTAGCAATTAGTATAATACCGTCTTCTGTTGTGACTTGTTCATCATCAGTTGGGAAGCGGTCTAATAATTCGATAATGATACCTCCGATGGAGTCGAAGTCTTCGGAAGCAAAAGTGGTTTCGAGTGCATCGTTAATGTCGTCCAATTTCATGCTTGCGTCTACTAAATATTCGTTATCGGAAAGCTTTTGAATCAGGTTTTCTTCGTCTTCGTCATATTCGTCACGAATTTCGCCGACAATTTCTTCTAATAGGTCTTCTAAGGTAATCATACCAACAGAAACACCATACTCGTTTAAGACAAGAGCCACATTAGCAGTAATGCTACGCATTTCAAGTAATAAATCTGCGGTTTTTTTGAATTCATAGGTATAATGCGCTTCGCGCATGATGTCGCGGATTTTGAACACCTCTTTGTTAGGAACTAAAAGAAAGTCCTTTACATTGATGATACCGATAATATTGTCATTTTCGCCTTCGTAAACAGGAATTCTTGTGTACATGGATTCGCGGAAAAGATTTAATAAGTCTTCATAGGAAGCTTCTATATCGATTGTTGTCATATCAATTCGTGGAATCATAATATCCTTGGCGACAGAATCACCAAAGTCGAATACGTTGTAAATCCACTTTTTCTCTTCCTGCTCAATAACACCATCCTCGTGGCTTACATCGACATAAGTTTTTAATTCGGATTCGGTCATTGTGGTACGCTTGTTGGGATCGATATGTAAAAGGCGAAGTATTGCGCCTGAAATAATATCAACGACAAAAATAATCGGAGTCAGTATTTGCATCAAAAAATAAATAATGCCGGAATACATGAGAGCAAGTTTTTCATTGTTGTACATAGCCCATGTTTTGGGAACAATTTCTCCAAACAGGAGAACAAGAAGTGTTAGAACACCGGTTGCAATACCTACAGCTGCATTACCAAACAAACGAATAACCAAAGTGGTTGTAAGTGAAGAAGCGCTGATATTAACAATATTGTTACCAATTAGAATGGCACTGATTAACTTGCTTTTGTTATCAAGCACCTTTTGTAGCGTAAGAACACGCTTGGTAGGATTCTCTTCAACCATAGTTCGCACTTTGACAAGGCTAAGTGTTGTCAAAGCAGTCTCGGCAGACGAGAAAAAACCAGATAAAAATAATAAAACTACAAGAATACAAAGTTGTATGACACCGGCGGTATCCAAGGTAAAATCCTCCTTTAAATAAGTTATATTTTTTTGTTACATGCATAAATTATATCAGTGTTAAATATAGAAAACAATAAACAAATAATAAAATTTGGGGAGGATTTGATAAAATGATAAGATATGAAAGACTAATTGCGTTATTGAAATGTTTATTGGCGGCGTATATTGCAACGGGGCTTATGCTTGCATCTCTTGCGTTATTACTGTACAAGCTGAAGCTAGGTGAAAGTACTATAGAAATAGGGATTATAGTTGTGTATGTAATATCTTCTTTGTTAGCAGGGTTGTTCTTTTCGAAAGGGGCTAATGGCAGACGGTTTTTGTGGGGGATGTTGGCAGGGGCGGCATATTTTCTGATAATATGTGCAATATCGGTGGCGATGGAGCCGGAATTCAATTTCCTGTCGAATTCCTGCTTAACGACATTGGTAATTTGTGTGGGAAGTGGAATGCTTGGTGGAATGCTTGGGTAAAAAAATTGTAAAAGTACTTTTCCAGGTGAAAAATATATGCTATACTACATAGAGTATGAAAATAGGTCGTTTAGACTTAAATAACGTTAGGAGGCTTTTGTTATGAAACATATCAAAACATTAACCACAAGAGATTACAAGGAATCTATGAAAAAGGGTGGTTGTGGAGAATGCCAGACATCCTGCCAGTCAGCTTGTAAGACATCTTGCACTGTTGGAAATCAGAGTTGCGAACAGGTAAAATAAGATTAAGATAAGCAGCGATTTCGAGTCGCTGCTTATTATGTGTATGGATACCAACGTGTGATAGGTATTCATAAGTTTCATATGAAAGGAAAGAATTAGTTTGATACATCAATATAAAAATAATGGTTTCAATATTGTACTTGATGTGAATAGTGGTTCAGTTCATGTTGTGGATGATGTTGTTTATGATGTGATTGCCTGCATGGTAGAGAACCAGATGGAAGAGATGGATAAGGCTGTTGCAATGGAAAAGTTGCTTGCAACAGGTAAATTCGATAAAGAAGTACTTGCAGAAACAATCGATGAGATTTTTGAATTAAAGGATGCGCAGATGCTGTTTACAGAGGATATTTATGAAAAGAGCATTGATGCATTTAAAAATAGGGAAACTGTTGTAAAGGCTTTGTGCTTACATATTGCGCATGACTGTAATCTTGCCTGCAAATATTGCTTTGCAGAGGAGGGTGAGTACCATGGCAGAAGAGCATTGATGAGCTTTGAAGTAGGTAAAAAGGCATTGGACTTCTTAGTTGCTAATTCTGGTAGCCGTGTAAACCTGGAAGTAGACTTCTTTGGCGGAGAGCCTTTGATGAATTGGCAGGTGGTTAAGGATTTAGTGGCATATGGTAGAAGTCTTGAAGAGCCAAATCATAAAAAGTTCCGTTTTACATTAACAACAAACGGTGTTTTGTTAAATGACGACATTTTGGAATTTGCGAATAAGGAAATGGCAAATATTGTATTAAGTATCGATGGTAGAAAGGAAGTTCATGATTATATGAGACCTTTCCGTGGCGGTCAGGGAAGCTATGATGGAATTGTACCGAAGTTCCAGAAGGTTGCTGAGAGCAGAAATCAGATGGATTATTATGTGAGAGGTACATTTACTCATCATAACTTGGATTTTGCGGCAGATGTGTGTCACCTTGCTGATTTAGGTTTTAAACAGATTTCTGTAGAACCGGTTGTAGCACCGGAGACAGAAGATTATGCGATTCAAGAAGCAGATATTCCTAAGATTTTAGAGGAATATGATAAGCTTGCAGTTGAATTAATTAAGCGTCGTAAGGAAGGGAAGGGTGTGAACTTCTTCCACTTTATGATTGATTTACAGGGTGGACCTTGTGTATACAAACGTTTGTCGGGCTGTGGTTCGGGAACGGAATATCTCGCGGTAACGCCTTGGGGTGACTTTTATCCTTGCCACCAGTTTGTAGGTCAGGAGGAATTCCTGATGGGTAATGTGGATACTGGTATTGTAAATACAGCTATCCGTGATGAATTTAAGACATGTAATGTATATTCTAAGGAAAATGTAAAAATTGTTTTGCGAAGTTCTACTGCAGCGGAGGATGTGCAGCGAACTCCTACAATTTCCATGGAAGCATTCACGATGCTTATGATATCGGCTGTGAATTGCAGAGAAAACGTGTAGAATGTGCAATCATGATAAAGGCAGCTTTGGCGCAAGACGCTGAGTAGTTACACAAAGGAGATATAAATAATGAAAAAGAGTAAAGGTATTTTAACCCTGATTGGGGTGCTCGTGGCCATGGTAGCTCTTGGATATGTGGCTATTTTTGGAATTGGTACGGAAAAAGCAGGGGCAGCTTCGCAGATTAAACTTGGTCTTGACCTTGCAGGTGGTGTTAGTATTACTTATCAGGTAGTGGGTGAGGAAGCACCTTCTGATGAGGATATGAGTGATACGGTTTATAAGTTACAGAAGCGTGTAGAGACATATAGTACAGAAGCGATAGTATATCGCGAGGGTACTGATAGAATCAATATTGAGATTCCGGGTGTTTCAGATGCAGATGCGATTTTGGCAGATTTAGGAAAGCCAGGTGCTTTATATTTCATTTCACAGTATGATAGTCAGGGTAATTTGAACTATACTTATACAGGTGAGGGTGTAGAGGAAGGAAAGAGTGGCTTTACTTTAAATAAGACTTTGGATGAAGTGATTGCAGATGAAGGAAGTATTGTGTTGACTGGTACGGATGTAGATTCTGCACAGGGTGGCTCTATGCAGGATAACATGGGAAATAACCAGTTTGTGGTAGCACTTACCTTTACAGAAGAAGGAACAAAGGCTTTTGCAGATGCAACAGCTAAGGCAATCGGTCAGTCAATTGGTATCTACTATGATGGTGATTTTATTAGTGTTCCTACAGTACAGACTACGATTTCAGAAGGAAAGGCTCAGATTACCGGTATGGATAGCTTCGAAGAAGCAGAGAGACTTGCAAGCCAGATTCGTATTGGTGGCTTAAAGCTTGAGTTAGAGGAGCTTCGTTCTAATGTGGTAGGTGCGCAGCTTGGTTCCGAGGCGATTAAGACAAGTCTCTATGCAGGAGCAATTGGTCTTGCATTGATTGCGGTGTTTATGATTGCTGTTTACTATTTACCAGGTTTTGCTTCTGTAATTGCATTAATCATTTATACAATTCTTACCGTTTTATGTATTAATATGTTTGAGCTTACCCTTACACTTCCGGGTATTGCAGGTGTTATTCTTGCGATTGGTATGGCAGTAGATGCTAATGTTATTATCTTCGCAAGAATCCGCGAAGAGCTTGCAATTGGCAAGACGGTAAGATCGGCTGTAGATATTGGTTTTAAAAAGGCGATGTCTGCGATTGTAGATGGTAATATTACAACCTTACTTGCTGCACTTGTTCTTGGATTAAAGGGAACCGGTACTGTAAAAGGATTTGCACAAACACTTGCATTAGGTATTGTGCTTTCTATGTTTACAGCTTTGTTTGTAACCAGACTTATTTTAAAGGCGTTATATGCAATTGGATTAAAGGATATTAAGTTTTATGGTGTTGCAAAAGAGAAAAAGACAATCAATTTCCTTGGAAAGAGAAAGCTTTTCTTTGGGATTTCGCTTGCTTTAATTGTAGCAGGATTTGTGTTCTTAGGTGTAAATAAGACAGCAACAGGTAATATTTTGAATTACAGCCTTGATTTTGTTGGTGGTACATCTACAAACGTAACCTTTAATGAGGAAATGACACTTGCGGATATTGATGCAAAGGTGGTTCCGGTATTTGAAGAGATTACGAAGGATGCAAATGTTCAGGTGCAGAAGGTTGCAGGAACGAATCAGGTAATTTTTAAGACTAGATCCTTAGAGATAGAGGAACGTCAGGTATTAAATGATGCCCTGGTGGCTGATTTTGGAATTGATGCGGAATTAGTAACAGCAGAAACCATTAGTTCTACGATTAGTGCAGAGACAAAGAATGATGCCGTTGTTGCAGTCGCAATTGCAACGGTTTGTATGTTAATATATATATGGTTCCGATTCAAGGATATTCGATTTGCGACAAGTGCTGTTGCGGCATTGGTACATGATGTATTAGTAGTTCTTGCATTCTATGCGGTGGCAAGAGTGTCGGTAGGAAGTACTTTTATTGCATGTATGTTAACTATTGTTGGTTATTCCATCAATGCAACTATCGTTATCTTTGACAGAATTAGAGAGAATTTGACAGTTATGAGCAAGAAGGATGCGCTTGAGGATGTTGTAAATAAGAGTATCAGTCAGACTCTTTCTAGAAGTATTTTTACTTCATTAACTACCTTTGTTATGGTGGCTGCATTATTCGTTTTAGGTGTATCCTCCATTCGTGAATTTGCGTTACCATTGATGGTTGGTATTGTATGTGGTACGTATTCTTCCGTATGTATTACAGGTGCACTTTGGTATGTATTAAGAGCTAAGCTTCAAAAATAGCAAATAAAGAGTAAGAGGGCTGCAGCCTTAGGGTTGCAGCTTTTATAATGGAGGAGTAGTAGTGAGTGAGAGAATGGAGAAGGGGATAACGTCATCTGCTTTGAAATGGATAGCGGCTATTTCTATGCTGATAGATCACTTTGGAATTGCAATTTACTGGCAGTTAGAGGAACATACTTATTCGACCTATGAGATATTTCGATACGTAGGAAGGATTGCATTTCCAATCTATTGTTTTTTGATCGTGGAAGGTTTTTTTCTGACAAAGAATATTTGGAGTTATATTGGGAGATGTTTGGTATTTGCTGTTTTGTCGGAAATACCGTTTGATATGGCAATTTATGGAGAAATTTGGCATCCGTATAGTCAGAATGTTTATTTTACATTGGTAATAGGCTTGTGTACACTTGTGGTATTGGATAAAGTAAGAGGCTACCATGCCTTTTGTGTGATAAAACAATTTTTGGTTATAGGAATGGGAGTAGCTGTTGCACAGATTCTAGAGGTCGATTATCATGGCTTGGGTGTGCTATTTATTGTTATGTTTTATTATTGCAGGGGGATGAATAAGTGGTATAGAGATTTGTTTGGGGTAGTAGCCTTCTCTTATGAAATAACGGCACCATTAGCGATGATACCGATTCATTTCTATAATGGTGAGAGAGGGATGTCATTAAAGTATGTGTTTTATCTGATATATCCGGTGCACTTATTGCTGTATGGCATAATAAGGATGTTTGTATTGTAGAAGAATAGGAAGAAGGGAAAGATAGGGTGTACACATTTGAAACAAGAGTAAGATACAGTGAAGTGGATGATAAACTGATGCTAACATTGCCGACGCTTGCAAAATATTTTCAGGATACTTGCATTTTTGAGTCTGAGAATAAAGAAGTTGTTAATATGGATTATTTGGCGGCTAGAAAGTTAGTATGGGTGCTTAGTTCATGGCAGATTGTGATAGAGAGATTGCCTAAGTTGAATGAGGCGATAAAGATATATACGGTACCGTATGAATTTAAAAGCTTTATGGGATACCGTAATTTTTGGATGGAAGATGCGGATGGTCAATGTATCGTGAAAGCATCATCTATATGGACGTTGATTGATTTTGAACAGATGAGACCATGTAAGCCGGATGAGGAGATTCTGTCAGGATATCCGCTAGGAGAAAAGCTGGAGATGGACTATGCGCCTAGGAAGATTGCGGTGACTGGAGAAGGAAAAAACGGACAAGAGCAAGTGGTTGGTAGAGCACATATTGACTCGAATCATCATTTGAATAATTCGGAGTATATTGCTATGGCTTGTGAATATCTTCCGGAAAATGTGGTTTTGAGTCAGCTTAGAGTGGAATATAAGAAACAGGCTTATCTTGGTGAAAGGATTTGTCCGGTTGTATATGAACAGCAAGGAAAAGTGCAGGTACAGCTGAATGATATAGATGGTGTACCTTATGCGATTGTGGAGTTTCGTTATGAGTAAGTGGATGGTTGCAGCGAAAAGAGCTGATTTTCAAAGAATTTCACAGGAGTTTGGAATTAGTCCTGTGTTGGCAAGAATTATTCGTAATCGAGATGTGGTTGAGGATGCTGATGTAAGAAAGTTTCTGCATGGAACGATGGATGATTTATATGCACCGGAATTGCTAAAGGATATGGATAAAGCAGTTGATATTCTGATAGAAAAGATTTCGCAGCAAAAGAAAATTAGAATTATTGGCGATTATGATATTGATGGGGTATGTTCTACTTATATATTGTATAAAGGATTGTCCTATTGTGGGGCTGTGGTTGATACGGCGATTCCACATCGTATGAAAGATGGATATGGATTAAATGAAAATTTGATTCAAGAGGCTTATGATGCAGGAGCGGATACAATCCTGACTTGTGATAATGGAATAGCTGCCTTTTCACAAATTGCGTATGCAAATACGCTTGGAATGACGGTGGTGATTACCGACCACCATGAAGTGCCTTATGAAGAATGTGATGGAGAGAGGCGCTATATCATTCCGCAGGCAGCAGCGGTGGTTGATCCGAAGCAAGAGGAGTGTGAATATCCGTTTCCTGAAATTTGCGGTGCGGTTGTTGCTTACAAGGTAATTTTGGCATTAGTTGCCAAAATGGAGCATACCGATTGGAAGGTGGTAATGAAGTCGGAGCTTGGCTTAGAATTGATGGAGTTTGCTGCATTTGCAACGATTGGTGATGTTATGGAGCTTCGTGATGAGAACCGCATTATTGTAAAGACGGGGATGGAGCTTATGAAAAATACTCGAAATCTTGGTATGAAGGCACTTATGGATGCAACAGGGACAGAGCCACAGAATGTGAAACCATATACGATTGGATTTGTTTTGGGACCATGTTTGAATGCAACGGGAAGGTTGGATAGCGCATTAAGTGCGCTGGAGTTATTTCAGACAACGGATAGAGCTGCTGCAGCAACTATAGCAGGGAATCTAAAGTCTATGAATGACAGTCGTAAGGAATTGACGTTGGATGGGGTAGAACAGGCAATTGTTCAGGTTGAGGAAAAAGGCTATGGAAAGGATAAAGTATTGGTTATCTATTTGCCGGAGGTACATGAAAGTTTGGCGGGGATTATTGCCGGAAGGATTCGTGAGAAATATGGAAAACCAGCGTTTGTGCTGACAAATGCAGAGGATGGTGTAAAGGGTTCTGGGCGTTCGATTGAGGCGTTTCATATGTACGATGAAATGACAAAATGCAAAGAGCTTTTCAGCAAGTATGGTGGTCATAAGCTGGCAGCGGGATTATCCTTGCCGAAGGAAAATGTAGAAAAGCTAAGAATAGCATTGAATGAGAACTGCGCATTGACGGAGGAGGATTTTGAGGAAAAGGTTCTGATAGATGTTCCGATGCCTATGGAATATGCAAGTCTTGCTTTTGTTGAAGAACTTGATAGGCTAGAGCCGTTTGGAAATGGCAATGCAAAGCCGTTGTTTGCTCAGAAACAGGTAAGCTTTGTGAAGGGTAAAATCTTAGGTCAGAATCGGAATGTTGCAAAGTATACCGTTGCGGATGAGAATGGTAAAGTGTATGAGATGATTTATTTTGGTGATATCGAAGCACTGAATGATTATATGCGCCGGAAATTTGGAGAGGATAGCGTAGATAGCTTGTATTATGGCGGCTGTCGGGATATTCAGATGTCAGTAGCTTATTATCCGGATATCAATGAGTTCAGAGGGAATGTATCGATACAGATGGTTATGAAGCATTATCAGTAGCTTGATGAGCACACACGATTTATAAGTAATAGGAAAGAGCTGTTATGTAGTGGGAGTTAAACAAGAATTTCGCAAGAAATTCTTGCCAAAGTGTGTGCGCTTGCACACACGATTTTTATTATTTGTTTAGAAATATAAGTTTTATTTTATGATTCCTACACATTTTTGACACATTTTCAAGGTATAGTAGTAAAAGATAGTTGAAACACTCACTATCTCCCCCCTCATAAGAAATAAAGTGAAGGCTCGGCTTTGTGCCGAGCTTTTGCATTTGCCAGGAAACGTTGAAATTAAAAATGGTATATGGTATTCTTTAGTGTGGGGCTCAATATAATAGCATTAACGGCGGGGTTAAGAAATGGGGTAGAAATATGTGGAAATGTAAGGACTTATTAAAAGAGCTTGAGTTTGAATGTATCAAGGGCAGTGTAGACGTAGAAGTATCTGAGGTTGTCAATGATTCCAGAAAAGTTACGAAAGGCTGTCTTTTTCTATGTATAGAGGGCGCGAATTTTGATGCGCATACAATTGCAGCGGAGGTAGTGAAAGCGGGAGCGTCAGTACTTGTTATTAGTAAAGAGGTGGAAATACCGCAAGATACACAGGTAACACTGATTAAGGTAGCAGATACTCGTTATGCGATGGCTTTTATTGCGGCAGCCTATTATGGTAATCCGGCAGATAGTATGAAAATTATTGGTGTGACAGGTACGAAGGGTAAAACTACCACGTCGTATTTGGTAAAGAGTATTCTGGAGAATGCAGGGCATAAGGTTGGACTTGTAGGAACAATAGAGACCATTATTGGTGATAAGTGTATTCCGGCAAAGAATACAACACCGGAGTCTTTGCTGTTGCAGCAGTATTTTAAGGAAATGAAGGATGCAGGTTGTGATACGGTTGTGATGGAGGTATCATCACAAGGGCTTATGCTTCATAGAACACAGGGCTTTGTTTTTGATTATGGTATTTTTACCAATATGGAGCCAGATCATATCGGACCGAATGAGCATACTTCCTTTGAACACTATATGGCATGCAAGGGAATGCTGTTCAGGCAGTGTAGGGTTGGTATTGTAAATTGTGATGATAAGCACTGGAGAACGGTTTTGGAGGGGCATAGCTGTGAAGTAGAAACCTATGGATTCAGTGAAGAGGCGGATTTGAGGGCAAGTGACTTGAAGCTTGTAACAGGAGCGGGCTTTTTGGGAATTGATTTCAAGGTGTCAGGTATATTGGATATGGATGCAAAAGCGCAGCTTCCTGGTAAATTCAGTGCATATAATGCTTTAACGGCTATCGCAATTTGTAGACATTTTGATGTGAGCAAAGAGGATATTCAAAAGGCTTTGTTAGAGGCAAGAGCAAAGGGCAGAATAGAGATGATTAAGGTTTCTGATGCGTTTACGTTGATGATTGATTATGCCCATAATGCGATGGCGTTAGAGAGTCTTTTGACGACATTAAAGGAGTATAATCCGAATCGGTTAGTATGCCTGTTCGGGTGCGGCGGAAATCGTTCGAAGCTTAGACGTTATGAGATGGGAGAGGTGAGTGGTAAGCTTGCTGATCTTACAATTATTACGTCAGATAATCCAAGATTTGAAGAACCACAGGATATTATTGATGATATCAAGATGGGAATTGCAAAGACTACGGGAAGTTATGTGGAAATTAGTGACCGCAAGCAAGCTATTGGTTATGCAATTACACATGGTGAAAAAGGTGATATTATCGTACTTGCTGGTAAAGGACATGAGGATTATCAGGAGATTAAGGGTGTGAAATACCCAATGGATGAAAGAGTACTGATTCGTGAAATATTAGAGGAAAATGCGAAGAATTCTTAATTAGAAATATTTCGTATGGCGGATTTTGTATAACAGAATTCGTGGAGTGTGAGTATGAAAGGCATATATGCAAATATTATCGTAGATATATCTCATGAGAAGGTTGACCGGCCTTTTCAGTATCGTGTTCCTGAGGAATTAATAGGACAGTTAGAGGTTGGAATGTCGGTAATGATTCCTTTTGGAAGAGGGAATAAGTTGATAAAGGGCTATGTTATGGGGCTTACGGATACACCAGAATATGAGGTGTCTAGAATAAAATCTGTTGCTTCTGTTGTAGAGGGGGGAGTCAGTGCACAGACGGATTCCATTAAGCTTGCATGGTGGATTAAGGAGCATTATGGTTCTACAATGATAGCGGCACTTAAGACAGTGCTTCCTGTAAAGCAAAAAATGAAACAGGTGGTAAAAAAAACGGTCTGTTGTCTGGTGGATTCTGATACCGCTTTTTTGAAAAGTGAGGAGTTTGAGAGAAAACATCAGAAGGCAAAAGCTAGACTGATGCGAGAATTGTCTATGCAAGCAACATTGCCACAGCTTTTGGTGACTGGAAAATTGAATGTTACGACACAGACGATTCGTTCTTTGGAACAGGCAGGACTTGTAGAGGTGATTGAGGAAAAGGTCTATCGTAGCGCTTTACCTGATACAGAAACCAATCGTTGGGCAGTAGGTGGAAAGAAACAGCTTTCTGAAGAGCAGCAGGCAGTTGTAGATAGAATGATAGCAGAATATGCGCAAGGAATTCGTGATACTTATTTGCTTCGTGGTGTAACAGGAAGTGGTAAAACAGAAGTATACATGGAGTTAATCGAGCAGGTGATCGGATTAGGGAAACAGGCAATTGTGTTGATTCCGGAGATTGCATTGACGTATCAGACTTTGCTTCGTTTTTACCAGAGATTTGGTGATAGGGTGTCTGTTATGAATTCGAAGCTGTCTCCTGGAGAGCGGTCGGATCAGTTTGAACGGGCAAGAAAAGGCGAGATTGATATTATGATAGGGCCTCGTTCTGCCTTGTTTACGCCATTTGAGAGGCTTGGGCTAATTATTATAGATGAAGAACACGAAGCAAGTTATAAGAGTGAGACAATGCCGAAATATCATGCAAGAGAGGTGGCAAAGGAAATCTGTCGCATGCATGAGGCGAGTCTCCTGCTGGGTTCAGCAACGCCGTCACTAGAAGCATATTTTCAGGCAAAGGAAGGGAAGATAAAGCTTTTTGAACTGAATAATCGGCTTGCGGGTGGAGAATTACCAACGGTTTATATTGAAGATTTGCGAGAAGAATTAAGGCAGGGAAATCGTTCTATTTTTAGCAGAAGGCTGAAGGAGCTTTTGCAGGATAGGATGCAAAAGGGACAGCAAAGTATGCTCTTTTTGAATCGAAGGGGATTTGCAGGGTTCGTATCCTGTAGGGCATGTGGACATGTTATGAAGTGTCCGCATTGTGACGTTTCGCTATCAGAACATAACAACGGAAAGCTGGTATGTCATTATTGCGGTTATGAAACACCTCAGGTGACGAAGTGTCCACAGTGTGGCTCAAAATACATTTTAGGGTTCCGTGCAGGAACACAGCAGATAGAGGAAATGCTATTAAAGGAATTTCCGCAGGCAAGAGTGCTTCGCATGGATGCGGATACTACGAAGAGTAAGGATAGCTATGAAAAGATACTTTCGCAGTTTGCTAATGAAGAAGCAGATATTCTTGTTGGTACGCAGATGATTGTGAAAGGACATGATTTTCCGAAAGTAACGCTTGTAGGGGTGATTGCAGCAGATATGTCTTTGCATGTGGGAGATTATAGAGCAGCAGAGAGAACATTTCAGCTATTGACGCAGGCAGCAGGAAGAGCGGGAAGAAGTACTCTTCCGGGAGAAGTGGTTATCCAAACCTATCAGCCTGATCATTATGCAGTGGTTCATGCGGCAAATCAGGATTATGAAGGCTTTTTTGAGGAAGAAATTGCCTATCGTGATCTTATGATGTATCCACCTGTTGCCAATATGATGGCAATTTTGGTATTATCTAATGATGAGCTGACAGGAATGGCACGTGCAAATGAGCTTGTGGATGTTATGAAGCGGCTGTTTAGAGAGGAACGTCTTAGTGTTATAGGGCCTGCATCAGCCTCTATTGGAAAAATTAATGATATATATCGCAGTATTATCTATGTAAAGCACAGAGATTATGCTATGCTAGTTAGGGTTAAAGATGAAATGGAAGCCTTGATAGCACAAAAAGGCTGGAATGCAGATGCGGTTCAGTTTGATTTTAATCCGATGAGTGCTTATTAAGAAGAGAAATGAAATAAGATAAAAAGGTTAAGGAAAGGGATAAAAATATGGCTATTAGAACAATTAGAGAAATCGGAGATCCAGTATTAAATAAAGTTTCTAAGGAGGTAACAGAAGTAACTCCAAGAATTCTTGATTTGATTGATGATATGTTTGAAACAATGTATGAAACCAATGGAGTGGGACTTGCGGCACCACAGGTTGGAATTTTGAAGAGAATTGTGGTAATTGATACCACAGGTGAAGATCCTATTTTGTTAATTAATCCTCGTATTGTAGAGGTGGATGGTGAACAGACAGGTAATGAAGGATGTCTTAGTGTGCCTGGTAAATCAGGTGTTGTTACCAGACCAAATTACGTAAAGGTAGTAGCGCAGGATGAAAATTTGGAAACCTTTGAAATTGAAGGAACAGAATTGCTTGCAAGAGCATTTTGCCATGAGATTGATCATCTTGATGGTCACCTTTATGTAGAAAAGATAGAAGGTGACTTGGTAGATGTAACACCGATGGATGATGATGACGAAGAGTGGGAAGACTAATCAGAATAAAAGAGGTGGAGAATGAAAGTTGTATTTATGGGAACGCCTGACTTTGCAGTGGGCGCATTAGAAGCAATTATAGAGGCAGGTCATGAGGTTACCGCAGTGGTAACGCAACCGGACAAGCCAAAGGGAAGAAGCGGACAGATGCAGTTCCCGCCGGTAAAAGAATGTGCAGTAAAATATAATCTTCCGGTATTTCAGCCAGTGAAAGTAAAGGAGCCGGAGGCAATGGAGGAGCTTCGTAAATATGAAGCAGATATTTTTGTAGTGGCAGCATTTGGACAGATTTTGACAAAAGAAATCTTAGATATGCCACGTTTTGGCTGTATAAATATTCATGCTTCGCTTTTGCCAAAGTATCGAGGAGCAGCACCGATTCAGCAGGCTATTCTTGACGGTGAAGCAGAAACAGGTGTTACCATTCAGCAGATGAATGAAGGTATTGATACGGGAGATATTCTTAGTACTGTCATTGTTCCGATTGATAAGAAGGAAACTGCCGAAACACTATTTGTAAAATTAGAAGAAGCAGGAGCGCAGTTAATTGTAGATACTCTCGTAAGGATTGAAAAAGGTGAGATTACGCCTGTTCCGCAGGATGAGTCCAAGGCAAGCTATGTCAAAATGATGAAGAAAACACGTGGTAAGATTGATTGGAGCAACGAGGCGGTTGTGATTGAAAGACTCGTTAGGGGGTTAAATTCATGGCCGAGTGCGTATACTTTTTTCGAAGGAAAGAGTCTTAAGCTTTGGGATTGTGATGTTTTAGAAGAGGTTTGTGACGAAGAACCAGGTACAATTGTAAGAGTAAATAAGGATTCTATTGATGTAGCAACTGGAAATGGTGTGCTTAGAATCTTAGAGCTT
Source organism: Lachnospiraceae bacterium (assembly GCA_036310845.1). Classification (GTDB taxonomy): domain Bacteria; phylum Bacillota; class Clostridia; order Lachnospirales; family Lachnospiraceae; genus COE1. The sequence continues at coordinate 28,560 of JAXJRB010000166.1, forward strand.
CAGTTAGAAGGTAAAAAGAGAATGGATACCAAATCCTTCCTGCTAGGAAATGCATGGAAAGCAGGAATATGTTTTGGAGAAAAATAATTTTACAATGGATTTTATGATGTAACTAAGAAGTAATGGAATAGTTACATAGAATGGAGGACGTGTATGCCGTATTATTATTATCGTTTTGATTCAACATATATATTGGTGTTAATAGGTGCTTTATTGTCTATTTGGGCATCTTCTAGAGTGCAATCAACGTATAACAAGTATGCTAGAGTTAGAAGTATGTCAGGAATGACAGGAGCACAGGTAGCAGAGATGATTTTAAGAAATAAGGGAATTCATGATGTCAGAGTTGAGCATGTAAGAGGTAATCTGACAGATCATTATGATCCTAGAAATAAAGTAGTAAAGCTGTCGGATGCAGTATATAACTCGCAGTCTGTAGCGGCACTCGGAGTAGCGGCACATGAATGTGGTCATGTCATTCAGCATCATGAGAATTATGGCCCTTTAAATCTTAGAACGATGCTTGTTCCGGCAGCTAATATTGGTTCTAAAGCTGGTATTCCAATTATTTTATTAGGAGTGTTACTTGGATATAATTCTACTTTGGTAACGATTGGAATCTGGGTGTTTGCACTTGCAGTGGCCTTCCAGTTGGTAACACTTCCGGTAGAATTCAATGCTTCCAGACGTGCATTAGCGTGTCTTGAGGAATATGGTGTAGTTACAAATGATGAGAAATCACAGAGCGCTAAGGTATTACGTGCAGCGGCTTATACGTATGTAGCGGCGGCAGCAGCCTCTATTTTACAATTATTGCGTCTCATAATGCTGTTTGGTGGCAGAAGGAGAGATGATTAATGAAACAGGAACAGGTAAATCTTCGTCAGCTAGTGATGGAAATGTTGCTTGCAGTTACGATACAGAGAGAAGACAGACCGATGGAATATAGTCACGTTATGATTCGTGATGTTTTGAATAAATACAATTATCTTTCAGGACAAGAAAAGGCTTTTATGAAGAGGCTTTTCGAGGGTACGCTGGAGCGAATGATAGAGCTTGATTATTGTATTGACCAGTTTTCCAAGGTTAAAGTAGCGAAAATGAAGCCGGTCATTCGTACGATTATGCGAATGAGTGTGTATCAGATCTTATATATGGATGCGGTACCGGATTCGGCAGCGTGTAATGAAGCGGCAAAACTTGCGACAAAGAAAGGCTTTTCTACGTTGAAGGGCTTTGTAAATGGTGTGCTTCGCAATATTGTCAGAAACAAAGAACAGCTTCCTTATCCTGATAAAGAGAAGGATTTGGAGACTTATCTATCAGTAACCTATTCTATGCCTGTGTGGATTGTGAAGCTTTGGCTTGAGCAATTAGGAAAAGAAATGACAGAAGCTTTGTTGAAGGGATTGCTGGAAGAACATCCGGTAACCATCAGACTTCGCAAAGATAGGTTGACGGAACTTGAAAAGGTATTGCAGAGTCAAGGCGGAACCATGGAAAAGCAAGCGTATCTTCCTTATGCATATCGTATTGCTAAGACAGATGATATGAGTCAGTTACCGGGGTATGAAGAGGGAGCCTTTGTGATTCAGGATGTGAGCTCTATGCTTGCAATAGAAGCATTAGGAATTAAGCCGAATATGAAGATTCTTGATATTTGCGCAGCACCGGGTGGAAAGTCTATGTTGGCAGCAGATAAGCTTGACGGAACTGGAGAAGTAGAGGCAAGAGATATTTCAGAGTATAAGGTTACGCTAATGCAGGAAAATTTTGAACGTTGTGGCTTACAGAATGTGCGAGCAGTATGCAAGGATGCAACACAGTCGGACAAGAGTTGGATTGGACAGGCAGATATTGTTATTGCAGATGTGCCATGTTCAGGACTTGGTGTTATTGGCAAAAAACGTGATATTAAGTATAAAATGACACCAGAGGCGATAAAGGATATTGTTGCATTGCAGGAGCAGATATTAGAACAGGCAGTCAGCTATGTGAAGCCGCAAGGTTTGTTGTTATTCAGTACCTGCACAATTAACAAGGCAGAGAATGAATCGCATGTAAGATTCTTGCAGGAAAAATACAATATGACACCAGTGTCATTAGATAACACATTGCCGGAAATACTGCATTCTGAAACAACGAAAAATGGATATTTGCAGTTATTGCCGGGAATCCATGATACTGATGGATTTTTTATTAGTGTATTGAAAAAGGAAAATTAACATGAAAGACATAAAATCACTTACCTTACCACAATTGAAAATGGAGATGGAAGCGCTTGGAGAAAAAGCGTTTCGTGCAAAGCAGCTATATGAGTGGATGCATGTCAAGCTTGCAAGAAGTTATGAGGAAATGACGAATATTCCCAAAAGCCTTATTGCAAAGTGTGAGGAGCATTTCGTTTATACTTCTGTGAAAGAAGTTATGGTACAAACTTCTGCTATTGATGGTACAAAGAAGTTTTTGTTTGAGCTTGCAGATGGAAATTATGTGGAAAGCGTATGGATGAAGTATCACCATGGTAATTCGGTTTGTATCTCTTCTCAGGTGGGCTGTCGTATGGGGTGTCGTTTTTGTGCATCTACCTTAGATGGTTTAGAACGTTCTTTGCTACCGGGAGAAATGTTAGATCAGATTTATGCTATTTCCAAAGCGACAGGGGAACGTGTATCGAATGTCGTTGTTATGGGAACGGGTGAGCCATTGGATAATTATGATAATTTGTTGCAATTTTTAAGAATGCTTTCCGATGAGAATGGATTACATATCAGTCAAAGGAATATTACGGTTTCAACCTGCGGTATTGTAGAAAACATGCGTCGTTTAGCAGATGAAAAGCTTCAGATTACATTAGCCCTTTCCTTACATGGTTCTACACAGGAAAAGAGAGCAGAGCTTATGCCAATTGCCAGAAAATATGATATTCAGGAAGTGATTGATGCTTGTCGTTACTATTTTGAACAGACAGGTAGACGTATCACGTTTGAGTATAGTTTAGTAGGTGGTGTCAACGATACCAATGAAGATGCAGAGAATCTTTGCAAGTTAATAGGAGATGTGAATTGTCACATTAATCTGATTCCGGTGAATCCGATTAAAGAACGTGATTATATAGAATCAGAGCGTAGAGATATTCTAAATTTTCAAAATAAACTTGAAAAAAAGCACATTAATGTTACAATACGTAGAGAGATGGGTAGAGATATTGACGGAGCGTGTGGTCAGCTACGTAGAAGAATCTCGACAAATAAGAATGCACATTGATTAGGAGAGAGTGGAGGAAGCCCAGTTGAAGTCATTTGCGATAACGGATGTAGGTAAAAGACGGGAACTGAATGAAGATTATATATATACTTCAGATAAAATGATTGGAAATTTATCCAATCTTTTTATCGTTGCCGATGGAATGGGAGGGCATAATGCAGGAGATTATGCATCCAGATATACCGTGGAAAAAGTTATAGAGACCGTGGAAGAGTTAGAAAATGAACGGGATATAGAAGAAATCATGCAAGAAGCGATTTATCGAGCGAATGCATACATATATGAGAAGGCAAGAACGGATATAAAACTAAGTGGCATGGGGACAACCCTGGTAATTGCATCTATTAAGAATCAAGAAGTACTGGTGGCAAATATTGGAGACAGTCGAATGTACGTGATTAATAAAAATATTACGCAGATTACGAAAGATCATTCACTGGTAGAAGAGATGGTTACTATGGGAGGACTTGATAAAGAAGCTGCAAGAAATCATCCGGATAAAAATATTATTACGAGAGCGATTGGGGTAAAGGAATTCGTTCTTGCGGATTTTTTCGAGGTCAAGCTGGAAAAGGAAGATAAGATTCTGCTTTGTACAGATGGATTGACGAATATGCTTAATGATGACGAAATACACCGTATTGTTCAAAGTAATGAAGATGTTGAGACAGCAGCCAAAGCGTTAATTGCAGCAGCAAATGAAAAAGGCGGACGTGATAATATAGCAGTGGTTTTGATAGAACCGTTTGGAGGTCTTGAATGATTAAGTTAGGGATGCTGATAGGAGAACGTTACGAGATACTCGATAAAATCGGAACGGGTGGAATGTCAGATGTATATAAAGCAAAAGATCAGAAGCTAAATCGTTTTGTTGCGGTTAAGGTTCTGAAGCAGGAATTTTCGGAGAACAAAAATTTTGTTTCTAAGTTTCGGGTAGAAGCACAGGCTGCGGCCGGACTTATGCATCCGAATATTGTAAATGTGTATGATGTAGGTGAAGAGGATGGTATCCATTATATTGTAATGGAGCTGGTGGAAGGTATTACGCTGAAAAAATATATTGATAAAAAGGTAATGCTTACGACCAAGGAGGCAATCAGTATAGCAATTCAGGTTGCTATGGGAATTGAAGCGGCTCATAATAATCATATTATTCATAGGGATATAAAGCCTCAGAATATTATCATATCGAAGGAAGGAAAAGTAAAGGTTACTGATTTTGGTATTGCAAAGGCAGCATCTAGCAATACGATAACATCGAATGTAATGGGCTCGGTTCATTATACCTCGCCTGAACAGGCAAGAGGTGGTTTTTCCGATGCGAAGAGTGATATCTATTCTATGGGTATTACATTTTTCGAGATGCTGACAGGTCGTGTACCATTCAATGGAGATACTACGGTTGCTATTGCAATTAAGCATATTCAGGATGAGATGCCAACACCGAGAGAGTTTGTACCAGAGATACCTGTTAGTGTAGAAAAGATTGTGTTGAAGTGTACACAAAAGAGTCCGGATCGCAGATATCAGAGTATGGAAGAGATGATTCGGGATTTGAAGAGGTCTTTAATTAATCCGGATGAAGATTTTATACAGCTTAATCATGTGGATGAGGCTGGAAAAACTAGAGTTGTGCCAGAGGTTAAATCAGTAGCAAAGCCTGTTGATAATGCAGAACTGGAAAAGACACAGGATGTGCAGATTAATATGGAAAAAACGATTCGTGGTGAACAGTATGACAGAACAGAAGAACTGCAGCAACTCCAGAAGAAGCGAAAAGTAGAGACACAACAGATTTCTGACACCAAGAAGAAAGGAAAGAAGCTACATAAAGCGAATCAGTCAAAACCAGTAAAAAAAGCAAAGAAAAAGGAATACATGACATATCAGAAACAAGATAGTAGTGTGGTAAACAGAAAAAATCTTCGTCAATTTGATTATGAGGATAATATGGATTATACCCAAAATGATGAGGTGTATGATTATAATCCTAAAATGGAAAGCTTGACTACGATTCTTACGGTAATTGCAGCAGTGATTATTGGATGTATTTTCTTATATTTTACAGGAAAGGCGATGGGAATCTTTGCAACGCCACAGACACAGGGAAAAGAAAATGTGCATGGTGAAAAAGTAGAGCGTTCTGTTATGCCTGAATTCGAAGGTAAGAATGTTCAGGAAGTAAAAGAAGCTTTGAATAAGGTTGGGCTTGGTTGTAAGATGAATTATATAGAGTCTCCAGAATATGCAAAGGATGTCGTTATTTCGGCTGCTCTTGATGATAAAGAACAAACGAAGGTACTTGCAGATGACCAAATTGTTAAGAATACGACAATTGTTTTGACGGTAAGTGCGGGTGCACAAGGGATGAGGGTTCCGGATGTAGTAGGTCTTTCAGAAGCGGAGGGGACTGCCAAACTAACCAATGAGGGTTTTAAAGTACAGAAAACAGATGCCTATTCTACAGAGTTCGCAAAGGGGATTATTATATCCCAATCACCGGAAGGTGACAGCGTAGCTGGAATCGAATCAGAGATTACGATTGAAATAAGCAAAGGTGCAGAAAATGTAGATGTTCGTATGCCACAGATTCTTGGTTATAATAAAGAAGCTGCTATCAGTACCTTGGAGGCAGCAGGTCTCATTGTGGGTAATATAGAAGAATCTTATAGCTCTGAATATGCAGCAGGCCTTGTTTGTTATCAGAGCTTTGCGACTGGCACAACAGTAAGTGAAGGGACAACGGTTGATTTGAAAATCAGTATTGGAACGGAGGTTGCGACCTATAGCTGCAATCTGAATATTCAGGCACCAGCGGACTATATTGGTGGAAATGCAGAGGTGATTCTGACTACAGCAGATTTATCGGAACAGCTCTGGTATTCGCAGAATGTAACTTCTTTTCCGGTTAATATTAATTTAAGTGGCTTTTCAAGCTCTTCTGCGTATGGTATTGTAACGATATCTTATCTTAAGAATGTGGAAGAGACGGTAACTGATTCGGATGGAAAACAGGTAGTACAGGTGAATCAGGCGTTAGCCCAAACACAGCAAAATGTACAATTCGTAAAGGAATAGTTGGATGCAAGGTAAGATTATCAAGGGAATTGCAGGATTCTATTATGTTCATGTGAATGGTAAAGGAATCTATGAAAGTAAGGCAAAAGGAATCTTTCGAAAAGAAAATATTAAACCGCTTGTTGGTGATGACGTTAAAATTGAGATAACAGATGCAGAGAATTTCAAAGGAAATATTGTGGAAATTCTGCCTAGAAGAAGTGAACTGATTCGTCCGGCGGTAGCTAATATTGATCAGGCATTGCTTATTTTTGCAATGTCAAAGCCAGAACCAAATTATAATCTATTAGATCGTTTTTTGATTATGATGGAACAACAAGGCTTAGAATGCATTATCTGTTTTAATAAGCGTGATATTGTATCAAAAGAAGAACGCGCACAAATTCGTGCCATTTATGAAAATAGTAATTGCAGTGTTATTTTTACAAGTGCAATGAAGAAGGAAGGACTTACGGAGCTACAACAGATGCTCCATGGTAAGACAACAGCGGTTGCGGGTCCAAGTGGAGTGGGAAAGTCCTCAATTATTAATTGTCTGCAAAAGAGCAAGACAATGGAAACGGGCTCTATCAGCGAGAAGATTGAACGTGGTAAGCATACGACAAGACATTCAGAGCTGATTATGATATCGGATAACACGTATATTATGGATACCCCTGGTTTTAGCTCTCTTTCTCTTTTTGATATGGAGAAAGAAGATTTGAGAACTTTTTATCCTGAATTTGAAGAGTATGAGGATAATTGTAAGTTTCTTGGATGCGCTCATATTCATGAGCCGGTATGTGGCGTGAAGAAAGCTGTTGAGGAAGGTAAAATTCATAAGACGCGTTATGATAATTATGTATTATTTTATGAAGAACTAAAAGAGAAAGAAAAGAGGAAGTACTGATATGAATTATTTAGCACCATCAATTTTATCTGCTGATTTTTGTGAACTTGGAAGGCAGATTGAAGAGATTGGAAATGCAGGTGCACAGTATGTCCATATTGATGTTATGGATGGAGTATTCGTTCCATCCATTTCTTTTGGAATGCCAATCGTATCCTGTGTAAGACCACGTACAGATATGTTTTTAGATGTACACATGATGGTTACAAAGCCAGAACGTTATGTTGAGGAGTTTGTAAAATGCGGAGCTGACAGTGTAACAATACATGTGGAAGCGTGTGACTGCATAGAGGAAACTCTCAAGAAAATCAGAAGCTTAGGAGCAAAGGCAGGACTTGCAATCAACCCAGGAACACCAGTGGCAGAACTTCTTCCATATATGGATATGGTTGATATGGTTCTTGTTATGACAGTAAATCCAGGCTTTGGAGGGCAGGCATATATTCCGGAATGTACAGATAAGATTCGAGAAGTAAGAGCAATTATCAACGAAAGAGGATTGAATGTGAATCTTGAAATTGACGGTGGTGTCAATATTGATAATTTGCAGATGAACTTAGATGCGGGAGCAAATGTGATTGTAGCTGGTTCAGCTGTATTTAAGGGAGATATTACAGAGAAAACGAAGGCATTTTTGGAGATTATGCAAGCATAGAAAGGGACAGGTGAATATAAGATGAAATTAGGTATCGTAATATGTGAGCCTGTTTCATGTATCTCTATGTATTTTTCTATATGTCTATGAATCCTTATAGAATCAAGGTTTGAGAGAAATTTAACTACTATGTATCTCTATATGATTTTATGTATCTTAATGGCAAAATTGTGTAGTGATTGTGTAGTAGTTATGTAAGAGAGTTTGATACAAAAAGTAATCCCATAATAGATTAGGTGTGATGCTATAATAATTGAATAAATATATAGTATTTAAACGTAAAATTAAGCTACTTCATTGATATGTACCCTCTTTACTGTACAATCCAGTAAGGAGGGTTATTTTTATATAATACAAGTGGACAATAATACAACAAACAACCAAAAATATTTACAAAAAAAGCATACGACTTTTAAAGTTGACATATTTTAAAAAAAGTCCTATAATAATAAAAATGATAAAAGGGAGGTATTTTGAGTGAAAGATAAAGCATTTAGTTTAGAAGTAAAGAAGATAGTGTGTATTAATAAATGCATATCAGAAGCTATTGGGGACGATGTAAAAGGTTGTTTGAGACGTGAACAAATTGATGAAAAACGATCTAATGGAAAGAAATTTTTAAAGTGGGATTTGGCTAATCGAAACTTTATTATGAATTTTTCTGCGGGAAATCTGACAGCAGAATATGCTAAGCGTGGTGCTTGGAATATGGTGCCATTGTATGATAAAGAAACTGGAACGATTTATACTGTGATGAGAGAAGAACGTTTCAGAGAAATTCAAAGGAAGCAAACGAGGCGTAAAAAGGCTCATTATGTTGATGCACTTGTAAAATCATTTAATTTTGACTTAAGTAGGGAACATCAGTTATCTTTGCTTGAAGAAGAATCCTTTGATGAAGAGGAAGTTAAGAGTATCATTGAAGATATTATAAAAGATTTTGATATTGAAAAGACAGTGATTAAGAGATACAAGACAATATTATTTGAGGAATATAACTCTGAATTGATAGCTGTGCGTTGTTGTGTATTAGATAGCTCATTACAGGTAGTTGAAGAGGAAGACTGGAGTGCATATATTACGCATAGCGAGTCTGTGGTAGTAGATACTGTTGTGGTTTCAAATGAGCCTCATACTCCAAATATCAAATTAAAGGATAAGGCACGTAAGAAGGCAGAACAGAGAGAACTTGTTGTGTTGAAAGAAAATACACAAGGACAGAATGTACAAAATAATTAAAGTTGAAGGAGCGGTTATTATGGGAAATGTAATTCCGTTTGAACAGATAACAAGTGGTAAATATTTTAATGGTGAACGTTTAAGGATTGCGAGGACATGGAGAGGATATTCGGCCATACAGTTAGCTGAGATGATAGGAGTTAATCGGCAGACTATTTCTATGTATGAAAATGGTAAATTAGATAGTCCAGAATTTCCTACGATTCAAAAAATTAGTGAAGCATTGCGATTTCCTGTTAAATTTTTCTTAGAAGATATTAAAGTTGATGTTGAAAAAAGTGCAACGTATTTTAGGTCTTTGTTAACAACAAATAAGAAATATCGAGTTGAGCAAGAGGATAAAATAAAGTTTATTGCAGTAATTTATAATATGTTGAATGAGTATTTAGAGTTTGAAAAATTGAATTTGCCGCAAATTCCTCAAAATACGTCTCCACAGGAGGCTGCCGAAATATTAAGAAAACAGTGGAGATTAGGAAATAAGCCAATCGAAAATATTGTTTATTTAGTGGAATCAAATGGTTTAGTTGTAACTGATTTTGCAACTTCTACAGGAGATGTTGACGCATTCAGCCATAAGATAGTATATGGGCAAGATGAAACATATTTAATTGGATATTCTCAAAATAAGAAAACGGCAGCTAGAATTCATTTTGATATAGCTCATGAATTAGGGCATATATTGCTTCATAATTGGAAAGAAGATTTAGATAATATAGATAAGGAAGATTTTAAAGATATTGAACAAGAGGCACATTCTTTTGCGGCGGCTTTTCTATTACCAGAAAAAGAATTTGCGGAAGATGTCAGACCTTATGCAACAAATTTAGCATATTATACAGAATTGAAGAAGAGATGGAAAGTTTCTATTGCAGCTATGATTCGCAGAGCTAAAGATTTGGAAATCATTACGAACGAAGATTATAGTAAGTTGATGCGGAACATGCAAAAACAGGGGATACGAAAAGTGGAACCATTAGATGATGAGTTGATGACGGCTGAGCCGTCATTATTGCGTCAAGCAGTTAAAATTTTGTTTGAACAAAAGGTATTTACACCGAGTGAATTCTTAGAAGAACTTTCAGCGGAATATGGCTTGACTATTTATCCTAATGATATAGAATCATTGCTGAGCTTAAAAGCAGGAACTTTTGAGGAAGAAAAGAAGACCAAAGTTGTTGTTAATGTTAAATCAAGAGAATAGGTATAGCAAGCGCTAAAAAGTGTATTGCTAATCATATGAATAAATCATGAACGCTAAGAAGGAAAATACGGATATGTTTTGAAGAAAGTGGCGACATGTCGCCACTTTTGAGAAAGGAGAATTGGATGTCCGAGGAATTAAGGAATACAACAGATGTAGATACCATATTTGCTGACATATCTACAATGATTTATGATGCTAAGAATGAGGTAATGCTGCGAGTGAATACCTCAGTCATTACATTATATTGGAATATAGGGAAGAAATTGTCAGAAGAAGTATTACAAGGGAAAAAAGCAGATTACGGGAAGAATATAATTGGTGATTTGAGCGAGAGACTGACTGCTGAATATGGAAAAGGTTTTGAAAAATCTTCAGTTTTTAAAATGGTTAAATTCTATCAAGAATTTCAGGAGTTTGAAAAAGTGGCGACACTGTCGCAACAATTGACGTGGTCGCATTTTGTAGAACTTTTACCTATTGAGGATGAGTTAAAAAGAGATTTTTATGCGGTTATGTGTAAAAATGAAAATTGGTCAGTAAGAACTTTACGTGAACGTAAAAAATCAATGTTATATGAACGTACTGCAATATCTAAAATGCCAGAAGAAACAATAGCAAATGAAATTGCTGAGTTGCGTGATGAAAGAAAAATGTCATTGGATATGTTTTATAGAGATCCTTATATGTTAGACTTCCTTGGATTAAAAGATACGTATAGTGAAAAAGATTTAGAGAATGCGATTTTGGCAGAATTGGAAAAATTTATTCTTGAAATGGGTTCTGATTTTGCTTTTTTGGCGCGCCAAAAACATATTGTATTAGATGGGAAAGACTATTATATGGATTTGTTGTTCTATCATCGAACATTGAGGAGATTAGTATTGATAGAATTAAAACTTGGCGAGTTTGAACCGCAGGATAAGGGACAGACAGAGTTATATCTTCGTTGGCTTGAAAAGTATGAAAAAGCTGAAGGAGAAGAGAGCCCGGTTGCATTAATTTTATGTGCGGAAAAATCACAAGAGACGATTGAATTACTAGAATTAGATCATGGAAGTATACACGTAGGGCAGTATTTAACGAAGATGCCTCCCAAAGAGATATTGGAGAAGAAGCTATCATTGGCAATTGCTAACGCAAAGGAACAGCTAGAGCAACGGAAAGAGAAGGATATTATATAGATGGCACTTATGGGGACGAATAATTGTACCACATTTGATATCGAAAAAGTGAAAATCATAGATGATCAAACTATGAAAGGCTCAATGGATTAAGAATTGGACTACAACCACTCGTGATTCTGATTTCAGCAAAGAGTTGCATAACATACTTCATGAGCAGTTTAATTCAGACCGTCCTAATGCTGTATGGGCACTGATATGACCTACAACTACAGATGGTTTTATATATCTTAACTGCATTATGGATTTATATGTGTGTAAAATCATTGCCTGGACACTTGCTGATACACTCGAAGTATCCACCGTGATTGCTACCATTGATAAAGCCAAAGTATATGATACTTGTGGAAATTTTCGATTGACATATTAGGTATTCATTTACATTGAAATAAAGTACTATATACGATAATGATATACAAATATATGATGAGAAAGAGGGTAAAGACTATCTTATAGCTTTTGGAAAAGGAAAGAATGATGAATTAAAATGTTGTCAAGTTACGTTTTATCATTATAATTTCTGGCATTTAATAGGTTGTGAGGTTGTTAGTGAAGACCATCTTGCCACATATGCAGATTGTAAAGATAGAAAAGATATTTCGGAAGAAATATCACTTGTACATAGTTATGCAGAAGCAGAGGTGAAACATTCGGCATTTGTAAAAGTGTTTGATTTTGTGGCAAATGCTAAACTTATAAAAATGGGATATGTGGGTGATTGTCCAGAACAATTCTATTTAACAATGTCATTAGGGAATGATAATGGATTCGTTGGATATGATTATCCAAGAGATGGTAATAAGAAGTTTTTAATTCCAAAGTCTGTACAAGATAAAAAGGTTAGTATGGTATCAAAAGGATTAAATAAAATTTTATTTATTGCTAGTAAGCGGCAGAATCAAAATGCATATAATAATGTTGAATATGAAATTAAAAAAGGAATTGTTGCTGAATATATATCACAGATTCCAAAGTATATAGATATAAGTGGATTATAAAGCATATTAAGTAGAAATACTTGATGTGTTTTATTTTTTTGTTGATGTAGTATGGTGGAAATGTAAGAGAAAATAATAATTTTTTTGTTAAAATATTGTATTCATAAAATGAGTAACATTTTTAGAGAGAATTAAAATAGGAATAAAAACATACCAGTAGCGCCATTTATTGTTTGCTGTTTGTAGTATACAATATAAATAGGAAAAACAGGAATAAATATGTAGGAATAATTATAAATAGAATATGTTAAGTTACGAGTCCAGCTAATAAATGTCAATAGATAAATGAAAAAATATTTTTCTATTAAAAAAGGGCGCACTTACCCCTTGGCGAAAATATCATTTTTTAAGATATTGATTTATTAAAGTTACAGTATTTTATGCTGCTATGTCGCATTTTACAGCATTGTATTGTTTGATATGTTCTTCAGGGGAAATGATTTCAAAAGGTTTATTATCTCTAAGTATTGCAAATATCATGTTGCAAACTTTGTGAGAAACAGCCCCCATTGCTACAAGTTTTGGCTTTGATTCACACTTTTTTAGGTAGTAGTAACGAAGTACTGGATTTTTAGCATCGCCTGTACGTGATGTACTAATGCTCTGTAGAGTTAGCGTATGGATAACACGTCTGGCTATAGCAGAACCTCTTTTGGACATTTGAATCTTGGTACCTTCAAATTTACCGGATTGTTTTACTGCTGGATCAAGACCGAAATAAGCAAAAAGTTGTTTCGGCTTTGAGAAAGCGGAAAAATCGCCAATTTCACCCATAAGAGATATAGCAGATAGAAAACCAGCACCTTTAAATGTTTCAATTAAGTGAATCTGTTTAACAAAATCGGTATCTTCATTGGCATTAACAAGTTCATGCATAGAATCAAGTATACCGTTGATTTCTTCGTCATACTTGCGAATAAAGCTGATGTATAAACGAATACGTTTGATGTTACTGTCGATGATGTAACCGAATTCATTGGCATCCTTAGCAGCCTGAATAATGGCATTATACTTATTATGAGCATATGTAAGTCCAAAACGAGCTGTTGATTTGATGGTATCAATAACTTCTTGTTTATCAGCTTCAAGAAAAGCATTTGGAGATGTATATTTCTCTAACAATGTAAGAGAGGTATTGATAGTAACTTTTGAAAAAATGCCAAGATATTGTGGAAATGCCATGCGTAATTCAGCTTGAAGCTTATTTACATAAGCACTGCGGTTATCCATTAAGTCGTAGTATTCACGACAGAGATTACGACAGTTAAGGGCAAGATCAGATGGCATAAGGGAAACTTTTAAATCAGGTTTTAAACCAATTAAAGCCGCCTTTTTAGAATCAAAACGATCATTATGTACTTTTCGTATGTTCATATTTGTGCTATTCTTTGTGATGATAGGATTAATAACCGAGCAGTTAAAACCCTTATCACGAAGATAGCAGAAGAGTGGGTAATGATAAATTCCCGTGGATTCCAGGAAAATGCGGCTTTCCAAAGAATACAACTCTTCTGCTTCTTTTATTTTAGAAACAGCGGTTGAAAGGGAATGCATGTTACTATGTAGGATTTTGTAAGGTTTACCTACAAGCTGTTGGTTTGGAAGTGCAATAGACATCCAAGAGAAGTCAGCACCAACATCGATACCAACAGAGATGAATAATTCATCAAAATTAAAAATAACTTTGTTTGACATGAGCGAAAGCTCCTTTCTGATAGGAATCCATTTCCAATCTGGCAGGTACACAACCTAGCGCGTTATACGGGTATAGCCTTCCGGCTCCCAACCAGCTAAAACATAAAACCCTGTCGAATGGACTAATTGACTTATTTGTAGGTATTGGCTGAAAAACAGCCTCCCAAGGAGAAGAACATTCTTTGTCCTATCTTAAGGGATAATACCTTATGTTTTATCTGGTGTCTATCAGGAACCGTCAGACATGATAATAATTACGGATAACATCAGATGAAGGAAGAACACCTTCTTTTGTTATCCAAGATAGAAACTTATTAACCAAGTAGTTTTGAATGACTACACCAATATAATACTAGGAGAAGACGATTTGTTTAATCTTCTTCACGAGGATAAATTCAGAATAGGTGGTGTTTTGGTAGATATCAATCCTATTACAGAATATAAAACCGGAACGCTGGAAGAGTATCTGCCCGGAGTGGAGAAGTATCTGGAAGAGAAAGCAATGCGGATTGAAAAGAAGCCATCTGTTACGGCAGATTTGCAATCGAAAAAGATGCAGGTGGCAGGAGAAAAGAAGAAGGAAACGAAGCGAGATTGTAAGAAAAGTGAGACGGTAATTTAGTGCAAGAATGAGAACGGAGTCAGGGGGATAAAAAAGTCAAGAAAACAGTAGGGTGGTAATGTGGGGAAACATTACCACCCTGCTTATGTAAAGGGGATTAAGTGTAAGTCTTGATAATTTCTTCCGCGATGCATCTTCTGGAAACACAGCGGTCCATTGCCTGTTTTTCTACATAGCGATGAGCATCCGGTTCGCTCATGTGCAATTCACTGATTAACAGCCATTTGGCTTTATTAACCAATCGAATCTCAGCCATTTTATCTTCAATGGATATTGATTTTTTTTCAAATTGTCTTAGCCGTTCTCGTGCACTTTCCAGCCAATTAAGGGCATGAGTCATGGTTATTTTCGAAATGGGTTTCGGTAAAGTGAAAACACCATATTCAGCAACTCTATCGTGAATGCCGGCGTGGATATCGTTCTTTACCAGCAGTAGGACAGCGGATTGTTTGGTAGTACAGGTATCAATTGCAAAGCGAGTCCCGGCATCATCCGGTAATGGAGCATTGATGATAACAAAATCAAATGTTTTTTCAGCTAAAACTCTTTTGGCAACACTGACACTTGTGACTGTATCAACCGGGCTGTATCTTGCTTCTGGAAGCAGATCGGCAAAGGCAGAGGTGAAGCTGTCTGTTGCAGACACGATGAGTATACTATAAACACGCTCTTTTAAACTCATGTGGCACCTCCTCCTTTTCTGTAGTTTATATTATTTGTTACAATAGATTTCCAGTATGGCCTCCGGAATATGTTCTTTAATAAAATCACTGTTATTTGCCAAAGCACACGCAGATTTTAAATTTTCCGGCAATTGTTCAAATTTTGCAAGAGTATCAGCATCTGCTTTATAAAGGTTAATGTCAGCAGGTTCCTGTAGTTCCAATTTGTTCTGAATTCCATAAAGGCTGGCATATATCATTAATGCAAATGCCAGATAGGTATTGGCTGCCGGATCAGGAGAGCGGAGTTCCGCACGTTTGTATTCTCCTACGGCAGCAGGAACTCT
The DNA here is from genome assembly GCA_036310845.1 of Lachnospiraceae bacterium. GTDB lineage: Bacteria > Bacillota > Clostridia > Lachnospirales > Lachnospiraceae > COE1. The sequence goes on from JAXJRB010000166.1 coordinate 44,400, forward strand.
TACAAGCTGGGAACGGTTTTCGCTGGACCAGGATATATATCTTGGTGCTTTGTTGTTGCCAAAACGCTGATAAGAACTTTCCAGTGGATTCAGGAAAATTGTCATTTCAGCAACCTTTGCAAGGATACCGGCAATCATGAAATTCATATTATCGGCATTATCTGATGATTTTACGGACATATTGATATGAAATCCGTTTCCGGGTTTATCTTCAAGGGGTTTCGGACTAAAATCAGCATATAATCCGTTGCGGTGCGCCACCGTTTTAACAACCGTCTGAAATGTCATAGCATTGTCAGCGGCAGCCAGAGGGCTGGAATAACGAAAATCAATTTCATTTTGCCCCGGACCTTCTTCATGGTGTGAGCTTTCAGGACGGATCCCCATTTGCTCAAGCGTGAGACATACTTCACGTCTGATATTTTCTCCCTTATCCTCCGGTGCAATATCCATATAACCGGCATTATCATAAGGTTCCTTTGTCGGATTTCCATTATCGTCCAGATTAAAAAGATAAAATTCCTGTTCAGCACCAAAGAAAAACTGGAAACCTGCTTTTTCTGCATCCTGAACAGCCTGTTTTAAAATAGAGCGGGAATCACATTCAAAGGTTCTTCCATCCGGATAAGAGATGGTACAGAACATGCGGACTACTCGTCCGTGCTCCGGTCTCCAGGGAAGAGGCATTAATGTGTCTGCGTCAGGGTGAAGTAACAAGTCGGAATGTGTTTCATCACCAAAGCCTTCGATAGCAGATGCATCAATGGCAATTCCATATTCAAAGGCACGAGGAAGCTCCTCAGGCATAATGGATATGTTTTTCTGTTTGCCAAAAACATCACAAAAGGCAAGGCGGATAAATTTTACATCTTCCTCCTGTACATATTGCATAACCTCTTGTTTTGAATACTTCATAAGCCTACCTACTTTCTTTTTATTTATGCGTAGCTTAGTTCGCTACATACATTTGTTTATAAGGATTTCTGCTGTCCGGTGTAATAACAGTAAAAGAATCAGATAAAATATCGTCTATATCATATGCAAAGTCAGAACAATATTCGGACAGGTAATTGCATATTTCATCCAAATCCTCGCTGGTAGCAGGTCTGGCTGTGACCTGCGCGGGGAATTTAATATTTTTGCAATTACCACGAAGGTACATTTTACCGCCATGCATACCTGTGCAGGGGAAATTACCTACAATATGATTTTCAGCGCAGTGTAAACCCAGCACAATGATAATACCACCGGCCTGATATTCGCCAAGGAAACTTCCGGCACAGCCGCCAATAATCATGACAGGGATTTTTTCTTTATATGCCTTCATATGAATTCCGGCACGATACCCTGCATTACCACGGACATATATTTTGCCACCACGCATGGCATAACCGGCAGCATCACCAATGTTGCCATGAATTAAGATTTTTCCTTCATTCATGGTATCACCAACTGCATCCTGTGCATTTGCATTTACTGTGATATTAGCATTGTTAAGGTATGCGCCAAGTGCATTACCGGGGATACCATTGATTACGAGAGTTTTGTCTGACATACCGGCGGCAATGAATCTTTGACCACAACATCCGTCAATGGTACAATCACTATCAGCCTGCCGCAACTCTTCATTTAAAGTTTTGTAATCTAAATTTTTAGCATCAATCAATTTCATATTATACCACACCTCCAAAAATATGTTTAAGCGTTTCGTAAGAAAAAGCAGTAGAAGGGGAACCACCTTTATTCGCCCGCATAGGAAATTCCGAGAATTTCAAGTTCTTTCTCATTTAGTCCGATACCACGAAGCATCAGGCGGTTTCCACGCAAAGCTTCGATAGAGTTAATGCCCATACCGCCCATGAGTTCTTTGATTTCATGCTTCCATGCGGTCATCAGATTGATCAGGCGTTCGCTTCCGATCTCAGGATTAAGTCTTTTCACCAGCTCAGGACGCTGGGTTGCGATGCCCCAGTTACATTTACCGCTTTGGCAGGTTCGACAAAGATGACAACCCATAGCAAGCAGGGCGGCGGTAGCTACATAGCAGGCATCTGCACCCAGTGCAATGGCCTTTACTACGTCGGCAGCACTACGGATACTTCCGCCAACAACAAGAGACACATTATTACGGATACCTTCATCCCGAAGTCTTTGGTCAACAGCAGCTAGTGCCAACTCAATAGGAATACCTACATTGTCACGAATTCTGGTAGGAGCCGCACCTGTACCACCACGGAAACCATCAATCGCAATAATATCAGCACCGCTTCGTGCAATACCACTTGCAATAGCTGCAATATTATGAACAGCAGCAACCTTTACAATAATTGGCTTCTTGTATTCAGTAGCCTCTTTTAAAGAGAAAACAAGCTGTCGTAAATCCTCAATGGAATAAATGTCATGATGTGGAGCCGGGGAAATCGCATCGGAGCCTTCCGGTATCATTCTGGTACGGGAAACATCACCAACGATTTTGGCACCGGGCAGATGTCCGCCAATACCGGGTTTAGCACCTTGTCCCATTTTAATTTCAATTGCAGAACCGGCATTCAAATATTCTTCGTGTACACCAAAACGTCCGGAAGCAACCTGAACAATAGTGTTCTCACCATAACAATAGAAATCTTCGTGCAGTCCGCCTTCTCCGGTGTTATATAAAATTCCAAGCTCAGTAGCAGCCAAAGCCAGAGATTTGTGTGCATTATAGCTGATGGAACCATAACTCATGGCAGAAAACATAACA
>JAXJRB010000167.1:0-1505 GCA_036310845.1 Lachnospiraceae bacterium
TCCTACTCATCTTTAATATTACACTTGTAAGATTTTAAGATAAAAAAATTTCTACCACGTTAAATATTACACCCGTAATATTTTTGTGTCAAGCTAATATAATTTATACTGGCAAAACACATCCATATCCATGCTCTGCCAGCAAAACTATTTCTATTCCGTTACTACAAACTCCATCTCTGCGAATTCTTTATCTGTCATATCATCCAACTTGTCAACTACCCGATTTGACAATTCTACCATTTCATCATCATCCAAATGCTTAATCGCTTTTTTAATATCACTTATAACCTTTGTCCTGCTCCTAAACTCAAAAACGCAGATTAAATTGACTTCTTCTACTGTAAATTTATTATTCATCGCTTATATCTCCCTCTGATTTTTCTTTGTATTTTCCTGTACTTCATGTTCCTGTCCACAACCTTCCACCTGTGCTTTTTTCTCAGCCAATCGAGCTTTTAAGGAAACTTTTACCGCAGATTGTTCCGGATTCATTTTGTTTGCTTCCCTCTGTGCTTTCTCTGCACCATTATTCAGCACATTGTCAATCATGTTATAATTTTGTTCTTCCATTTCTTCAATCTTGGCAAGAGGCTTGTATTCAGCCAATTTTTCCAGCAATACTTTTGCCCTTTGCATTTCGTCCGGCAAAGCTCCCTCGGAAATAACCTCGTTCAACCAGTCTGTAATAGGCTCCGTATTCCCTTGAACTATCATCTCGGAAATCTCTGACACGCTCTCCGTCATATTGGGGTTGTTGTTACGGTAGGAATAAACATCATAATCATGGCTAAAACGGTCAATTTCAACAGCAAGCTGTTCTGCAGGTTCCAAATCTGGCATACGTTTCTCCCATACCTTTGCTTCCATATCTTCAGACATGACACCATCTATCTCCATTTCCGGTAACTTTGCCACAAGCTCTGCAATGACTTCCATAGCCTTCGGTTCACTGGTTATGTTCGGGATATGTTCTAATATCTCCAAATCAATCCGGTTACCCGATAACAGGTCAACCTCATCATCCATATAGCTTTCTTCGCCCGGTCTGTGAACATTGATGCCGATTGCAGGGATACCATGCATTCGCTCCGGTGGTATCTGCTTCCAGATAGCGATTGCTTCCTCCACAGTAGGAATATTCTCATAAAACTCACCCAAATTATGAAACTCTCCACACTCGGATACCATCAATGTTACTTCAACCTCTTCTTTCTCCATTTCGCCCTGTGTCTGTATCTGTTGTGTCAGCTCCTGCTCCCTTTCCTGTCGGATACTTTCCAGATACTCCTCAGCCTGTGGCAGATACGTTTCCAGCGTCCCGGTACGCTGGGCAGTAATCGGATTGATGTCAACTCTTACCTCGCCGATATGCAACCCGTCCTCATTAAACGCATTGAATAAATCATCCTCTCTCTCATTCGTGGAAAGCTCCACCACCACATCAAGATCAGAGTTGTCCTTCTCCAGACCTCTGCACCTGCTTCCTACAACAACCGCATCAA
>JAXJRB010000168.1:0-46700 GCA_036310845.1 Lachnospiraceae bacterium
GGATGAAGATGTATTGTGGTTTAGAAGTTCACATTATCATACCTTCCACAATCAGGCATTTCAGATTGGAGAATTATTTTTTTCAGCAGCATAGCCTGAAAGCACCAGGAAACTGGTGCTTTTTTTCTTTTTGGAAAGACCTTGCCACACTAAAGTGCATGCGCTGGCACGCACTATAAATAGAGGCTTATGATTGACGGTAGCATGTGTTCTTGTTATAATGAACTAAATATGACTATGTAGAGAAGGTGGAAAGGCAATGAGTATTTTTAATGAGGATAGAGCGACATTAAATAAGGCGGCAACAGTATTAGATGCAGAACTGACACAGTGCGGATTAGACGAGGCACTTCATAAAGCTTTTGAAGATGGGATGGAACTGGATGAGATTATGTATACGGTATTTTCCCATACAGAGCGTACAGTAAGAAGATACATTGTACAGGATCAATTAAAGAAGGCAGCAAATAAAGATAGATCATAGTTATATATGTAATCATTTACCGTGCTATGTATATGGTAAATGCTGTGTCACCGTACACAGGTAGTATTCAAGGAAGTGTTTTTATGCAAAATTTGCATGAAAATCAGGAGTTTTGCGCGCCTAATACATGTTATTGTATTTGTGTGCATCAATTGTTATTGAAACGAGGTACGAGTGAACAGTAATAATGGTGTAAAAAAATAACAAAAAAATAGAAATAATGCTTGCATTTTGAAAAAGAGTATGATATTATAATCTTCGTCAGCGAGAGCAGAGTTACATAATATAGACTCTAGGGGCATAGTTCAGCGGTAGAACAGCGGTCTCCAAAACCGTTAACGTGGGTTCGATTCCTACTGCCCCTGCTATTATAGAAAAGATCATGTTTTAGGGAAAAACCTTGAAATATGGTCTTTTCTTTCGTTTGTAGATGGGTATAGAAGGAGTGAAACTAGTGTTCAATCATGATGTTGTCTGCCTAGCGACTTTTCTCATCCATGCTTTGAATTTTGTGGAGAAATTTCCTTATGCGTAGAGCGGGTAATGTGTAACAATATACACTTTACCCGCTTGTTTTGGGCTATTTGGTCGTGCAAGACTGCTTATGAGATATAATATTAACCAACATATCCCCTAAGACAACAAGATCAGCAGCCAGAGCGTTTAGTTCTTCTTCTGATAAACATTCAGAAAGTTGGCATGCAATAGTAGATAATAAGAAAAGATTAGAACAGTTATTCATACGATAATCTCCTCGGTTTTACTATATTATATGCAATAATAAGAAAAATGAAAAAATGTATTGACGTCTAATATTCTACATGTTACTATAATACTACGACAGGCGTGGTACGACAGACGTAACAACGACAGGCGTTGTAATGTCAGGCGTAGTAAAATAAATGCTAGCTGACAAATAGTATGAGGAGGCTATTACATGGTAAGTATTAGTAGTGATGTAATCCGTGGATATAATGACACGATTATATTGTATTTGCTGCTGGATAAGCCATCATATGGATATGAGATATCTAAGCAGATTAAGAACTTGTCAGAGGAAAAGTATGTGATAAAGGAAACCACTCTTTATTCAGCTTTTACCAGAATGGAGAAGAATGGATATATAGAATCCTTTTCTGATGAAGATTTGAGTAATGGTAAGAAGAGAACCTATTATCGTATTACGGAAACAGGAAGACAGTATTATGCAGTGAAATGTGCAGAATGGAAGCTTACGAAGGAAGTTGTAGAAAGGTTTATTGAGGAGGAGAGAAAATAATGGAGACGATTAGAAATTATTTGGAAACAATGTTTCAGAAATTACCAAATACACATGAAGTGCAAAGAGCAAAAGTTGAACTTGGTCAGATGATGGAAGATAAGTATACAGAGCTTAAGAACGAAGGAAAATCGGAGAATGAAGCAATTGGAATCGTAATCTCAGAGTTTGGTAATTTAGACGACCTTGCATTAGATTTAGGAATTAGCGGATATATGAATCCGAATAATAACATGGCGGGAACACAGGTATCTTTGTCTGAAGTAAAGGACTATCTAAAAGATAAGATTCGTTCGGGATATATGGTAGGCTTAGGTGTGCTGTTGTGTATATGCAGTCCTTGTGGAGCGATATTGACAGATAGTATTGGTTATTTTGAATTTGTAGGCATAATATTTTTGTTTGCGTTCATTTCACTTGCGGTAGGACTTTTTGTTTTTTCAGGAGCAATAATGGGAAAGTGGGATTATTTGCAGAAGCAGCCGTGTAGTATTGATTTTACGACAGCAGAATATGTACATGGGCAACGGGAAAACTATAGAATGACAAATGCAATGATGAATACAATTGGTGTTATGTTTTGTATCATTTGCTTTATTCCTTTGATGGTTATGGATGAGATTGGCATGGTAGGTTTGTTTGAGGGGCTTGGAGTTGTAATAATGCTATTGCTAATTGGTATTGGTGTTTATTTCTTTATTGCAGCAGGAAGCAGAAGTGCAGCGTATGATAACATATTAAAGCTAAATGAAGTAGGAACGATGGGAGCAAGCTTTGTGACTTCGCAGAAAGAGGTTAGACGCTATACAAATAAGGTAGTTGCTGGAATAATGTCGGTATATTGGCCGACGGTGACTTGTATTTACATTGGTTGGAGCTTTTTAAGTGCTGACTGGCATATTACATGGATTATTTGGGTAATTGCCTCTTTAATAGAGAATTTTGTTAAAAATGCATTTCGCGAGTAGGAGAAGAAGAGGGTGTGAAAAATAAAATTGTCACACGAGAATTTGTGCCTGTGCAAGGTGCTAAAAGCACCTGTAAAGTTGACAGGTTATGGAAAGGGCATGGTTATTAGTATGAAAAGGACAATTTATTTGGGAGTAATTACTTTAATTACAATTGGATGTGTATTGTATGGTGTAAATGGATGGTTTGGTGGAAGCAGAAACTATTTTTCATTTGGAAATGAACAGAAGGATCATTATAGTATACAGGAAAATACAACGCTGGAACTATTTCATAGCATTGCAGTGGATGCAGTAGTGATGGATATGACAATCATAGAAGGGACAGATTATTCTTTAGATTATGATGGAACTGAGGAGTTGGAGATGGCATATCGTGTCGAAAAGGATGAATTAATAGTAACACAGAAAAAAAGGAGAAATTTAGTAGGGAACAATAGTGCAGAACTTATTCTGACAATACCAAAGGATACACAACTTGAAAAAGCAGATATTACAGTAGATGTTGGCGATATTGAGGTTGAAGGTGTTGCTATAAAAACATTAGAAGCAGACAGTGATGTGGGAGATATAATGGTAAAAAATTCTTCTGTAAATAACGCGGTTTTAGATAGTGATACAGGTGATATTAATGTTGATAGTTGTAGTTTTGTTATGCTGGATGTTGCGTCAGATGTAGGAGAGATAGAAGTAGATAGTAACATGGATATATCTGGTTATATGCTTGATTTGAAAACAGATATAGGGGAAGTGGAAATTGGAACAGAAACTTATGGAAAAAAATATTTTCATGCAGGCAAAAATGGATCTATTACGGCTCGTGGAAGTGTAGGAGATATTTCTATTAACGAATCATAAAGCTACTTAAAAGAAGGGTGAAATATACTCTTCTTTTTTTTACTTTATAGGAAATTGCTGTAGCGTAGTGGCAGTTAGACAAGAATTTCGTAAGAAATTCTTGCCAAAGTGCGTGCGCTGGCACGCACTATTTTTACGACATAAAAATACTGAAAACTAAATAGAACAATATGAATTGATTGACACTAACGAGGTTCGCACGTATAATAATAGTATATAATACTGTAGTCTATAGGGAAAAAAGTGTGAAAAAAGGGGACGCATGATGCCAGGATTTGATAGAGATGAGTTTTGGATAAAAATATTAGAAATGTATCCGTCAGCTAGGGAAAATAATTATATTTTGAAGCTGAATGGGGAACAAGTAAAGGAACTTATGGATTTGTATATTTTGAAATATATCCCAGAGGAAAATTTGTCTCATTATGATGAAGAACAGTTAATGAGAAAAATGATGACTGCGATAGTATCGATTTATAAGTTGGACAAGGATACGGTTAACAATTATGGTGAATTTGTTGAGCTTGTAAAATCTGTAAATTATGATGGCAGGAATCTTTATATTCGTTTTGCTAAAATCTCACCGGCAAAGATGAGGAGATTTGAACTGGGAAAATCGCAGAAGCAAATTGCGGAGAAGATAGGGTATGGAACAGCTACCGTGCGCAACTGTGAGGGCTTTTTCTGTGATTTAAGGAGACAACCGGTGGAATTAGTAAGAAAATTGGCTGATGCATTAGAATGCGAAATAGAAGAACTTATACTGTAATGAACTCTTTGATGTAATGGAGGATTTATATGAGCGTATTTTTTTTTACAGAAATGGAAATGGATGCAATCGGGGAAATATCAAATATCTGTTTAGGTAGTTCGGCGTCTACATTAAGTATGCTTGTCAGGCAGAAGGTAGATATTACACCGCCAAGAGTTGAAATTATTGAAAAAAATGAATATATTAAAAATGTATCCACGAAGAAGGTCTTTGTTAAGGTAAATTATGTAGAAGGTGTTCAGGGATGTAGTATTTTCATGTTGGAAGAACAGGATGCTAAAGCGATTGCGGACTTAATGATGGGAAGCAATGGTCATGGAGATTTTGCAAAAATGGAACTTGGTGAGTTGCATTTGAGTGCTGTATCGGAAGCAATGAATCAGATGATGGGAGCGGCGGCTACTTCTATGAGTGTTATGCTGGATAGAAAGACGGATATTTCAACACCGGATACACAATTTATGGATAATGGACAATATATGGCACATACATTCCCAAATGATGATAAGTTTGTAAAGGTAGGATTTCGATTAACGGTTGAAGGGGTTATTGATAGTCCGATTGTACAGCTCTATCCACATGATTTGGGAAAAGCAATCAGTGATCTATTTTTAATTAAGAAAGCAAAAGAAAAGGCAGAAAAGGGATAAAGTGTAGAGAGTAAAAGTAGAAGGGATATATAAGGGGGAAACGAATTATGATGTGTGTGTTTTGTGGTAACAGAGTAAAATGCTGGGATAAGCTTACAGATGAAGAGCTGGAGATGGAATGGGTGAAATGCGGATATGATGATTACACATTAGACGAAGCGATAGAATTGGAGGACTTACTAAGCGAATCTGAGAGACGATTTGAAGAGAAACAGGCAATGGAGCAGGGGCGTAATGTTGGTTAATGCATATTAGATAGAACAGAACTTTCACCTTTTCGTGTGACAAGGTCTTTCCTTTCCTAGAAAGCAAGAAAAAACGAGCTATATAAGCTCGTTTTTCTGTTTATGAGAGAGTGCATTTCGAATATCACTGACGTAATCAAGGAATTATAATAATGTAGGAAGAAGAAATATAGGCCTCTGTGTCTTCCTGATATTGTATCATGACCCAACCGGAGTCAAGAGTCTCGATAATATTATATTCGACTCCAGCCTCAACTGTTTCTAAAACGCGCGCATCTTCACTAGGAAGCTCGCGAATATTTACTTTAGATGAAGTTTTCCCACGTAAGTGAGAAGATTCTTCAGAAATATCTTCTGAGACTTCGGTAGACTGAGGTTCTTGAATGACAGGAACAGCCTCGCTATGAGGTATCTCAGTAATAACAGTTGTCTGTGGTTCCGCTGTGGCAGTATATCTTGGTCTGCCTAAAATTTGGATAATCAAGATACAGATGGCTATAATTAGTAAGCCGATAGTACTCATTAATATGATATTAATTGTTCGCTTTTTCATATAGTCCTCTTTAATGGTATATTTATATTATGAATGTAACCATTTAGTACCTTCATAACCTCTTATGCAAGTATTATAACGAACATTATGTTAATTGGCAAGAAATTGTAGAAAACTAATAATGATGTAACAATATCTTAATATGTACAAGCAAAATATGTAAAAAAGAGTATGTTTTAAATTTGTTTAAAAAAAGAATTGACAAAATGCAAAGTATTATGTTATTATATTATTCGTTGACAGCAATACAATGTTGAAACAAGCTGATATGGCTCAGTCGGTAGAGCGTCACCTTGGTAAGGTGGAGGTCACGGGTTCGATTCCCGTTATCAGCTTAAGAAAACCCTTGAATTTCAAGGGTTTTTTATTTTGTAATATTTTGCAAGCGACCGAGCTCTGTGCGAGAATGAGCAGAGCACATGCATTGCTCTAGAATTAAGGTGTTAATAAAAAAACTCCCGTTGAGGAGTTTTTTTATATTCTTTCTATTTTTAGTTTAAGGTGTAACAGGGGCTTGCGTAGCATCTGGTGTAGCATCTGGTGTAGCCGGAGTTTGTAAAGGATCCGTTCCGGCTTGAAGCCCTTGTAATAATTGTTGTCTTTGCAGCTCGACTACAGCATTTGCGTTTGGCGCAGCAAAGAAGGTGCTGTTATGAGGACACATCTGCAAAACTTCTGTTGAGGTTGCTGACTGTATATCACCAGGTGTTCCTTCTGCCATATTAGAAGCATCAGGGTTTTGTACATCGGTTAACAAGCTACTTGCAAGAGAGTTATCTTGTAAACGAGTAGGTATCTTCTCAACAATAGAAGGTTGCTTAAATGGACATTCTTCTGTAGCAGTAAGGCCTGTATAAGCACAAATGTTAGAGAAGTAATGAACATCGCAGGTAGTAGTAGGAACAGTTCCTTCCGCAAAATATTCCGTAGTGATACAACCATCGCAAACACCTTGAATAGGAAGCTTGCCGGATTTGGAACATACAGCAGCAGTTACGATACCGCTAGCCATAGGGAATGAGCGGTATTCAAGATTTTCATGTATTTTACTCATTACCTGTTTCCAAAGTGTTTTAGAAAGATTCTTTTCAGCAGAGCTCTTTAAACTAACGTTATTGTCATAGCCAGTCCAGACAGTTGCTGTATAGTAAGGAGTATATCCTGCAAACCAGACATCCTTATAGTCAGTTGTTGTACCGGTTTTTCCGGCAATTGCCATATTTCCAAAATTGGCAGAACCACCAGTACCACGTCCGTTAACAACATCTTCCATGGCGTTCGTAAGAAGCCATGCTGTACTTTCTTTAATAACCTGTTTCTTGATAGGTGTTGTATTATCAATCAGAACATTACCATTGTGATCGACAATTTTAGTATAAAGTTTCGGTTTGACATAATTACCTTGATTTGCAATAGCTGCATAAGCAGCATTTAATTCCATATTTGTTACGCCATCGGTAATACCACCAAGTGCCAGTGGCTGTCCAATGTCGGATACTACAGTTCCATCTTTTTCTATTCTTCTGTCTACTAAGGTAGTGAAACCAAAGTTCAAAAGATAATCGAAACCAAGCTGTGGAGTAATCTGAGTCATGGTTTTAACTGCAACGATATTAGCAGATTGAGCAATACCATATCGTAAGGATAAAAGACCTCGATATTCCTTCCCCCACCAGTTAGAAACTGGTCGTCCACTTGCATAGTTGTAAGGAGCATCATTTTGTACGTCTGCCAATGTAAGTCCGGCACTATCAAGAGCAGGAGCATACGTTGACAATGTCTTAAAGGTAGAACCTGGCTGTCTTGTTGTATTTGTAGCACGATTTAAGGTTCGGCTGGCTTCCTTGGTTCCACGTCCACCTACCATAGCTACGATATGTCCGGTTGCTTGATCTTCAATCGTGATGGAAACCTGTGGCTGTGGTGTAAGAGTAACTCTTTCACCGTCAACCGTATCTCCATCTTCCATAACAGCAGCTTTATATTCTTCGATAGCGGCATAAGCATCATCCTTGGAAGAATAGAGTAGGTTGAAAGAAGAATCAAACTGTCTGAAATGAGAACGGAACATTTCAGTACTATGATTTTCTTTATCACCGTTTGCTTTTTTTACGGTTAGTACATAATTTAAGTACCATTTTACATTTTCTGGATAATTTTCTTCGTTTCCAAATACTTCATCACAGATAGCCTGTATTTCGGTATCTTGTGTAGTGAAGATTCCAAGTCCGCCGCTGTAGAGAAGATTATAGGCTTGTCTTTCATCATAGCCTTTGATTTCCATTAAGTCTTCTAAAACCTGTTCGGTTACTTCGTCTACAAAATATGTATAGACGGAATTACTCTTTGTTTCTTCGTTTACAGTAGCGATGCGGCTGTATACATCATCAGCTAAGGCTTCGTCATGCTCGGCTTGTGTAATATAGCCATGTTTCAGCATGTTTCTAAGAACTTTTGCACGACGTTCTGCATTTGCCTCAGGATGAGAAATAGGATTGAGTCGTGATGGATTCTGAGTAATGCTGGCAATAACAGCACATTCTGACAAGGTCAGCTGATAGGTTGGTTTGTTAAAGTAACGTTGTGCGGCAGCTTTAACACCAAGTGTATTCTGTCCAAGGTTGATGGAATTCATATAGATTTCCAAAATTTCATCCTTTTCCATTGTTTTTTCCAATTCGATTGCAAGATACTGTTCCTGAATCTTACGCTTGATTTTCTGAATGGTACTTTCGTTTGTCCAGTTTTCAAAGACGTTGTTCTTTAAAAGCTGCTGTGTAATGGTAGAAGCACCTTGAGTAAGTCGTCCTGCTTGGACAGCTTCAGCAGCGGCACGGACGATACCTTTCAAATCAATACCATTGTGATCATAGAAACGTTCGTCTTCGATTGCAACGAAAGCATGTGCAAGGTCTTCTGGAATTTTACTCATTTTTTCCCAGCTTCGATTTGAGTCGGCAGCAACTAGTTTTGTCATTTCATTTCCTTCGGAATCGTATACGACAGTTGCATAACCGGTCGGGATTACACTCAGATTACTGATTGTAGGGGCAGAATAAAGAATACCTTTAAACATACCAATACCAAAACATCCACCAATAATGCAGAATGTAAGCAAGAAAATAAGAATCAGCTTCAAAACAGAAATACAACACATTTTCTTGAATTTGACTGATTTAGAAGTCAGGGATTTCTGAATCTTAGTGACTCCTTTTTTCCCATAATTCATAGTGTCACCTCCGTATATTTCATTCGTTTTTTATATAAACAGCTAATGTGCATTTTGTCAAATGGGCATTAGTAAGCTTATTATAGCAAATAACATAACATTTATAAAGTTTTTTTCTTTAGACTTATGTTAATTGTTGACATATTCTTTACCTTTTATACGGTGATGTGTTACAATTTACGAGGTTAATGGAAGGAAAGTAGCAAAGTAATAAGAAAGTAGCTGCGAATAAACGAATGGAAAGGCGCGATTTACGCATGGGAAATACAGAGTTGAATAATTATAGTGTTTTGATAAAAGGTGCAGAGGCTGAAATTGTTGAAAAGAAATCGAGATTTATTGCAACAATAAGACCTGTTGAGACAGAAGAGGAAGCGGTAGCGTTTATAGAAGAAATGAAAAAGAAATATTATGATGCAAGGCATAATTGCTCTGCTTTTGTGATAGGGGAAAAAGCGCAGTTAACAAGAAGTAGCGATGATGGTGAACCTAGTGGTACGGCGGGAAGGCCAATGCTGGAAGTCTTACTTGGTTCTGAGATTCGTAATATTGCTGTTGTGGTTACTAGATATTTTGGAGGTGTACTGTTAGGAACAGGTGGATTGGTAAGAGCTTATACGCAAGCGGTACAGGCAGCATTGGAAGAGTGTGAGGCGGCTAGAAAGAAGTTTGGCGTGAAGCTAAAAATTAAAACAGATTATAACGGCGTCGGAAAGATTCAATATATGCTGGGAAGCAAAGGTATTGCAATACAAGATTCTGTATATGCAGCAGATGTAGAGATGATAGTTTTAGTTCCCATAGAAGAGTATGACCAGTTGTATAATGAGCTTGTAGAGGCGACAAATGCAAGAGCAGGATTGGAAGAGTTAGAGAGATTATATTATTTTGAGTAATGAGCAGAACAAAAGATGGTGCCATCATGTATCATCTTTTGTTTGTATTATTCATAGAAAGTTGTAGTGAGCTTTTACTACAAAATAATTATTTTTTCTGACGTTGCTTTTTGTTGATATAGGAAGATAAATCCCTACAAATATTGCATAGTTCGAAACCGTATATTTGGATATTATCCTGAACATCCGTTCTAACTACGCGACCGGTAAGGTCAAGAAAGTAACCAAAATCTTCCCAATATACAGAAAGTATATCCCCTATAGCTAAGGATAATTCGCCTTTTCGATTTGTGACAGAAAAACCAGTGAGACTGATATCACGAACCATGACTTGGCTTGGCATGCCAGGAGAAGGGTTTTTAACTTTTGCAGGAGTGGATATACCTATGCGAAAAGAGCCACGTCGATTGTGTTTTACTCCTTCGGAGAATACTTGGATGGCATAATCGTCATTTTTGTATTTAACGACTTTTACATTGTGCCACACTAATGGAGCATCTCCTGATGGGGTGAATTCAATATCTGTTCTGAGGTTATCAAAGTTTATTTTTTGGTCACTATCGCATATGAGTGTGATAAGTGCAATATTATCGCGTACGTGCTTTTTTAAAATAGTGTCAATGTTTACTCTTTTCTCGCTTGAAATGATGCGCAAAGAAAGCTTGCTGCCTTCTTCCAGTTCTGAGAGTTTCATCCTCGTTATCACTCCTAATGTATTTTATTATTTATTTCGTTGCGGACGTTGCTTCGTACTAATGTAAGAAGATAAATCTTTGCAAATATTACAGATTTCAAAACCAAATATAGTGGCATCGTCTTGATTGTCAATTCGGATTAAGCGACCTACGATGTCTAATTCATGACCAAAATCTTCCCATTCGATAGCTATTTTATTTCCAATAACAAAAGGAAGTTCCCTTTTTCGGTCAGTAATGGAAAAACCTGTAAGACTAATATCTCGGATTGTGACTTGTTTAGGGCAGTTTGGAAATACTGTTTTTAGAGTAGCAGTAGCAGAAATACCGACACGGAAAGTGCTACGCCGGTTCATTCTAGTTCCATCTTTTGGAGCCTGCACCAGATAACCTTCTTCGGTGCTTACTATTTTGATATCATACCATTTAATAGGAACATTTCCGTCGGGATAAAATTCCAAGTCTGTTTTAACGTTTTGGAAATTCAATTTTTTATTAAAGTCACCTTGTAACTCAATAATAATAGTGTTTTCGCTGACATTTTTTATTACAACAGCATCAAGTCTCATGTTCTTACCATTTGCACTGATACGAAGAGAGACAGGATTGCCTGATTCAATCAAAGACAATTTCATATCTTAGAGACCTCTCATAATTCACAAAATAACACCTTTCAGTATTTTAATTGTATTAATAAGCAATACATATATAATAATTGTAACACATTTGCTGTAAAAATCCATAAAAAAATAGAAAACAGGAAGCCCTTTTGATATAAGAAAATGAATTATATCAGAAGGGCTTTTTAAAAATTATGTTTGTTAATCTGGCTCAGCAATACGGTTTAGCTGGTTTTGTAACTGTAAAACTTTTTGGCCATAGGAGTCAATGGTTAGATTTTTGCACGTTACTGGAACGGAGTGAACAGTAATGAAATACGGTTACTGTTCACACAGCACTTAGCATTTACTGCTAAGCGCGTACGAAAGTGTAGTATAGTTAAGCAAAAATCTATTTGCGAAGCAAATTTAGGACGGATTTTTGCACGTTACTGGAACGGAGTGAACAGTAACGAAATACGAGGTCTTAGGGGTGTAAGGCAGCTGAAAATATTGCTATTCGTTTAGGATTTGGATATAATGAAAAGAGATTAAGGAAAGTAGGTGTACTAGATGTATGAATCGTATGACGTATTAAAAATAAAGGAAAAGGCAGGGATTGCGTCTGCTATTCAAGAGTTGCAGTATAGAAAGATTCATAGAGAACTGATTCCATTGAAGGGATTGCAGAATACATCTATTTATATAGTTCTTACAGAAGAAATCAAGAATAAGCTGATGTCTATTGAAAATCTGTATGAACAGCTTAGTAGTGAGAAAAAGGTTAAGGACATAATTCTTTTAGATGCCTTTCATTCTGCAACGATTGAGGGGGCAAGAACAACTGTTGAGAATGTAAGAAAATCATTTGATAAGCCTAAGACAAAAGATGATAAAATGGTTATTAATACGATTCATGGAATGAACTATGCCTATGAGAATCCAATCAACATAGGGAATATTCGTGAATTGTGGGAGTTGATAACCAAGGATGTCTGTGATAACAGTCATTTAGCAGGAGAACTTTTTAGAAGTGGAATGGTTTATGTAGGAAGTAATACTGATATTATTCATACTCCGGCAGAGCCAGATAATATTGAAAGCATGATGGCAGAATTGTTTGCATTTATGGATACATCAGAATTGAATACATGGGTAAAAGCAGCAATCGGTCATTTTTACTTTGTATATATTCATCCATTTTGTGATGGTAATGGAAGAACAGTAAGGATTATGACGCAATCTTTCATTAAACATAGTGGGATGGAGAAAATAAAGTGTTTATCACTATCAAGAGCTATAAACGATAATTTATCCGGTTACTATACTACGCTGAAAGAATCAGAAAACATTTATGCAAATGGAAAGCGGTGGATGGATATTACACCATTCATTGATTATATGTTAGATACGATAGAAAAATGTATGCTCACTTCTTTGAAAGAAGATTATCAGCTATCAGAGAATCAGAAAC
Source organism: Lachnospiraceae bacterium (assembly GCA_036310845.1). Classification (GTDB taxonomy): domain Bacteria; phylum Bacillota; class Clostridia; order Lachnospirales; family Lachnospiraceae; genus COE1. The sequence goes on from JAXJRB010000168.1 coordinate 12,703, forward strand.
GGTTATTAAATAAAATGCAGAAAAGAGGAAAAGGTGTGGAAATTACAATAGATAATGCGGCAGGCATATTAAAAGTTTCTACGCAAACTGCAGGAAAATGTCTTAATTCATTAGTGGAGATGGGATATCTTGAGAAGGAAAAGCGAGAACGGAAGAATGTTTATATATTGCAGTAGAGTTAGTTAATATGTTAAAAAACAGGAAGCCCTTTTGATATAAGAAAATGAATTATATCAGAAGGGCTTTTTAAAAATTATGTTTGTTAATCTGGCTCAGCAATTCTTGTAACACCTACATAAATAGCAGAAACCTTATACCATGTAGGAAAATCTACTACGCCTGTAGCTGGAAGACCGAAAATTCTTTGGAATTCACGAACAGCATTAGCAGTGGCACTTCCGTAGATACCGTCCTCCGTTACTGTTGGAAGGGCAGGATAATTTTCAGAAATACGGTTTAGCTGGTTTTGTAACTGTAATACTTTTTGGCCGGAGGAGCCAATGGTTAGATTGTTGCCGGGCCATGAGGATGGAATACCGGAGATATATTGTGTGGAATTAATATACATATCATTTCCATAATAATAATGTATAATTTCAATGGGAGTATAGCCCTGTTCACCAAGGTAACGGCTTCCCCATTGGGATAATCCGGTACATGTTACGCGGTCTCCATCACAATAAGAGGTGAAAATGGGCTGTCTGACACCGGGGCGTGATAGATAGTTGGAGATAATGGAGTCGACAATTCGGCTGATATTGGAATAAATATTACGTCCGTAAATCCACTTCTGATCGTAGGCAGTGGAGGAAGTAATCGTGAAGTTATAGCCTTGATTCCGGTACCACTCCGTATAAACTCTGTTGAGTGTAAAGCTCATAATAGCAAGAGTATTGGCATAAATAGTAGATTCCGGCCATGTTGCATAGATTTCGGAGGAAACGACATTTTTAATATAATCGGCATAGCGCACATAGTAATTAGGCGCTGTGGAGTCCTGCGGTACACCATCATGAACAACCACATATTCCGGTAGAACGACACGGCTAAGAACGATTTCGCCGGATTCATCCATAGGCTTTATCTCAGCCTCCGGAATCTTTGGAGGGTAGTCACCATATAACGTATGGTCTGGAATAACAATTGGACTTTCCAGTCCGCCAAGGTCAGCAGGGCGCATGGAAATTGGCTGAACGGCTGTTACATTAGGAAGAAGTTCGGTTCCGGATACGGTAACCGATTCGTATCCGGGAGCGGCTACGGTGATGTTATATTCAGAATAAGGCATTGGCTGACCCGGTTCTGCGCTGTAGGTAGGATTTGGTGCAGGGAGAGTAATGTTTCCTGTTTGCCCAGAATCATTGGTGGACGCAGTTTCGACAACGCTTTCGGGGTCACCGGTTAGACTTATGGTGATGGAAGCATTTTGGATTGGAAGTAATCCTTGTGTGGAAGTTACATTGATAGTTAGACTACCTGTATATGTAGAGTTAGCAGATTCATTTTGTGCTGATAAAATTTTAGAATTGGACATAAAAACCCCGTATATATTTTTTATTAATATATGCGGGGGGATTTTTTATGTGATAAGAAAATGCTGTTACGTAGTGGTAGCTAGACAAGAATTTCCTGCTAGAGTGATTAAATTGTCTGATTGATGGTAGTAGAAACAACTGCCTGTGTTTTATTGCCACTGCTGTCATAGGTAGCAGTAGTAGATTTTGTCTGTTCGCTAGAGAGCAGTTCATCTAGTATATTGTTGGAAACTTTTGTTTCCTTCTTTTCTTTGCTTAATAATTCATCTAATACTTTATTTTTGATTTTAGAACCGGACTCACTGTCTTTGGTTGAGTCTGTCTTTTTATCAGAAGAGGTTTCGTCAGAAGATTTCATCGTTTTATAGTAGGAGTCCATTAATCTGTAATAAGAGCCACTTTTAATGAGAGCGGCGTCGCCAAGGGAACTATAGATTCCGCTAAAAGCAGATTTTGGATTGCCAAGTGACGTATTAAAAAAGCTGTTAATCGAACTGGAAGTCCATGTAATATTTGCCATATCGAATCACTCCTTTGATTATAGATAAAGATACCAGATCCTTCTGTGTATAATATTGGTTTTCATAATGAATATCGGTCAAAAAAGATAAAAACTTTAGTTTTTATCTTTTTTGTTTTCCATGAAAGATCTTTCACACTTTAGTGTGATAAGGCTTTCATGGAAAGTAAAAAACACCAGCTATTTTCACACTTAAAAATAGCTGATGTCTTTGTTGGTTTATTATATTTATTTTTTAAAGCCGGCTCTCTTTCTAAGAGTAGGATCAAGAATCTTCTTACGAATTCTAAGGGTAGTAGGTGTAACCTCAAGTAATTCGTCTGTATCAATAAAGTCAAGAGCCTGCTCGAGACTTAGGATTCTAGGTGGTGATAAACGGAGTGCTTCATCCGCGCTGGAAGAACGGGTGTTGGTAAGCTGTTTCTTCTTACAAACATTGATTTCGATATCCTCTGCTTTACCTGTCTGTCCGACAATCATACCAGAGTAAACCTTTTCACCAGGTCCGATGAAGAGGGTACCACGTTCCTGCGCATTATAAAGACCATACGTAATCGCTTCACCTGCTTCGAATGCAATCAAAGAGCCCTGCTTACGATACTGAATCTCACCCTTGAATGGCCCGTAGCCATCAAAGCTTGTATTTAAAATACCATTACCCTTAGTGTCGGTCATGAATTCACCACGATAACCGATTAATCCTCTAGATGGGATAGAAAACTCAAGTCTTGAGTAACCGCCGTTTGCCATGCCCATATTTCGAAGCTCGCCTTTTCGTTGGCTTAATTTCTCGATAACAGCACCCGAGAATTCTTCAGGAACATCAATATAAGCAAGCTCCATTGGCTCGAGTGTCTTGCCGTTTTCGTCTTCCTTATATAATACTTCTGCTTTACTTACAGCAAACTCAAATCCTTCACGTCTCATATTTTCAATTAAAACAGATAAGTGAAGCTCACCACGGCCGGAAACCTTGAAGGAATCGGCATTTTCGGTTTCTTCAACACGAAGGGAAACGTCAGTATTAAGCTCGCGGAATAATCTTTCGCGAAGGTGACGGCTGGTTACGAACTTTCCTTCCTGTCCTGCAAGAGGAGAGTCGTTAACGATAAAGTTCATAGCAATTGTAGGTTCGCTAATTTTTTGGAATGGAATTGGTTCTACCTGTTCAACGGAACAAAGTGTGTCACCGATATGAATGTCTGAAATACCGGAAACGGCAACAATGGCACCAATACCGGCTTCCTTTACTTCTACTTTATTTAATCCATCATATTCATATAATTTGCTGACTTTTACTTTTTTCTGCTTTTCAGGATCATGGTGATTACATAGAATTACGTCCTGATTTACGCGGATTACGCCGTTATCGACCTTACCAACACCAATACGACCAACATATTCATTGTAATCAATGGTACTGATTAACACCTGAGTACCTGCTTCTGGGTCTCCTTCTGGTGCTGGAATATAATTAAGTATTGTTTCAAATAATGGAGCCATATCACTACCCATTTCACTTTCGTCAAGAGAAGCGATACCGGATTTTGCAGAAGCAAAAATAAATGGACAGTCAAGCTGAGCATCGTCTGCATCAAGCTCAAGGAATAATTCCAAAACTTCATCAACTACTTCTAAAGCTCTTGCTTCAGGACGGTCAATTTTATTGATACATACGATAACAGGGAGTTTTAATTCCAATGCTTTTTTCAAAACGAATTTGGTCTGAGGCATAGCACCTTCAAATGCATCAACAACGAGGATAACACCGTTTACCATTTTTAGAACTCGTTCAACTTCGCCACCGAAGTCAGCATGTCCAGGTGTATCAATGATGTTAATCTTGGTTCCTTTGTACATAACTGCTGTGTTTTTAGCAAGAATTGTGATTCCACGTTCACGCTCGATATCATTAGAGTCCATGACACGTTCTGCGACTTCCTGATTTTCACGGAATACACCACTCTGTTTTAACAGTTCATCAACGAGAGTTGTCTTACCATGGTCTACATGGGCAATAATGGCTACGTTTCTGACGTCTTCTCTTTTTTGTTTCATAAGAACCTCCATTTATTTTTACATAATATATATATAATAAGGATAAAATAATTACCTTTTTTCAAACTTTTACAGTATAGCATCTGAACAGGGCTTTTGCAATGAACAATCAGAAGATTTGTGAGTACTGTACATAGATATTATTTTACAGGTTGGTTTAGGAGGCATAATTCCAAAATATCAGGGTGAATCATGGCGGAATAAGAAGAAAAAAGGCGGGAAAAGTTGAAAAGATAGCGAAAATGGATAAATGGCACGAACAGTTCTTGGAAAAGTGAAGAAAAAGTGTGAATAACTTTTTAGGAAAAGGAATATAAATGTAATACATACAAGAAAAAATGGTAATTTACGTTTTTGCGGTATTCGCGATAAAGGCGTGTACCTGCCAAACAGTTACAAAAAATTCTTAGTTATGCATAAGAAGGGAGAACATATTATGACAGATAAGGTTATTGAAAACAATCAGGTAACAGTGATGGGAGAAATCGTAAGTGATTTTTCATTCAGCCATGAAATTTTTGGAGAAGGCTTCTATATGGTAGATATTCGTGTGGCAAGACTTTCTGACTCCATGGATATTATACCGGTAATGGTATCTGAAAGACTGATTGATGTAACAGAGGACTATAAGGGTTATTATGTAGTGATTAACGGACAGTTCCGTTCTTACAACAGACATGAGGAAAGAAAGAATAAGCTGGTATTGTCTGTGTTTGCTAGAGAAATTGAGTTTGTGGAAGAGATTGGTGACAGTGTGAAAACAAATCAGATATTTTTAGATGGTTATATCTGTAAAGAACCTGTGTACCGAAAAACGCCACTTGGTAGAGAGATTGCAGACTTACTACTTGCAGTAAACAGACCATATGGAAAGTCGGATTATATTCCATGTATCTGCTGGGGAAGAAATGCAAGATATGCTTCGGGGTTTGAAGTGGGCGAGAGATGTCTTGTATGGGGAAGGATTCAGTCAAGAGAATATATGAAGAAACTCTCAGAAGAAGATTTGGAAAAAAGAGTTGCTTATGAGGTGTCAGTAAGTAAGCTTGAGCTTCCAGAGGAGGAACTTATATAAAGTATTTGCTATGTGTGACTATGATATTATACGGTAGTTGCATATAAGTTGCAATAAAATGGACTCTGTGCTATCATGTTTGCGTATATAGTTGTGAGTCAAGTGGGGTTGGAGAAAGGATTTGCTTTTGTTTACATACCATTTAGGGAATGAACAAAAAACTGATTACGCAAGCATGTACATGGATGGAGGATGAATATGGAGAAGGGTGTTGTACAGGTATATAGTGGGGAAGGGCATGGAAAGTCTGCTGCGGCATTAGGAAGAGCTATTCAGGTAGCAAGTAGCGGGAAAAATGTTGTGATTATTAATTTTTTAAAAGGTATTCAGAATGAGGAAATTCTAAAGCGTTTGGAGCCTGAAATTAAGGTTTTTCGTTTTGAAAAGAGTGAAGAAGAATTTTTGAGCCTTTCAGAGGAAAGACAAAAGGAAGAGATTTCAAATATTAAGAATGGTCTGAATTTTGCCAAGAAAGTGTTGACGACTGGAGAATGCAGCCTCTTGATTCTTGATGAGGTATTAGGGTTAGTTGACAATGGAATTATTTCTGTAGATGATTTAAAACATATGATAGATGCCAAGTCAGATGATGTTAGCATTATTATGACAGGGATTCATATTGATGATGGTATCTGTGAGGTTGCAGATGAGATTTCCCAAATTGAGGCACTGAATTACAAGATTTTTTAAGCCTTGACATAGTATATGTCGTGTGTTAATATTAATTCAATATTATAAATCAATATGAAAGATAGAGGTTGCGTTTTTTATTAGTACGTTTTACGAAGTGGTAGGTACTGATGACTAAAAGGGAAAGGAAAAAACGCCGAAAGAAAAGATTGCCTACAGGTCTTTGTCTTGGGCATGCAGTTAAGAGCTGTATGACTGTCATCGTTTCGATGGGGAGCTATCAGATTATGCTAAAAGCATATATAGGAGTATACGCCGACCGTCTATAATTAAGAAGGTCGGTTTTTTTCAATTATTTATTACAGGAGGAGAAGATTATGGCTATTTTTACAGGTGCTGGCGTTGCAATTATTACACCAATGAAGGAAAATGGAGAAGTTAATTACGAGGCATTTGCAAAGTTAATTGATTTTCAGATTGAGAACGGCACAGATGCAATTATTGTATGTGGAACAACAGGTGAGGCTTCTACTTTAAGCCATGAAGAGCATTTAGCTGTGATCAAATACTGTGTGGAAAAGGTTGCAGGAAGAGTTCCTGTTATCGCAGGAACTGGTTCTAACTGTACAGAAACAGCGATTTATTTATCACAGGAAGCGGAAAAGTCTGGTGTTGATGGTCTTTTAGTAGTAACTCCGTATTACAATAAGGCAACTCAGAAGGGGTTATATGAGCATTTTAAGTTAATTGCAGATGCAGTTAAGGTTCCTGTTATTTTATATAATGTACCAAGTAGAACAGGTTGTAATATTACGCCAGAGACAGTAGTGCGTCTTTGTAAGGATGTAGAGAATATAGTAGGTGTCAAGGAAGCAAGCGGCAATATTTCACAAGTAGCAAAGCTTATGTACTTGGCAGATGGCTGTGTAGATGTGTATTCTGGAAATGATGATCAGATCGTTCCGGTTCTGTCGCTTGGTGGAAAGGGCGTTATCTCTGTTCTTTCTAATGTAGCACCAAAGCAGACACATGATATTTGTGAATACTATTTTAATGGCGAAGTGGAGAAGAGTATGCAGGAACAGCTTAGAGCAATTCCACTTTGTGATGCACTGTTCTGCGAAGTAAATCCGATTCCGGTTAAGAAGGGTGTAAATATGTTAGGTATGGAGGCTGGTCCATTAAGAAGACCTCTTACTGAAATGGAAGATGCAAATGCAGTAAAGCTGGAAAAAGCAATGAAGGAATACGGTATCATGTAAGACGGTATACGTTAGACAGATTGATAGGAGGTACAATATGATAAAGGTTATTATGCATGGTTGCAATGGTAAGATGGGACAGACAATTACTGGTATCATTGCAGAGGATGCTGATGTTGAAATTGTAGCAGGTGTTGATGTTTCACATCATATTCAAAATACTTATCCGGTATTTTCACATATTAGAGAATGTGATGTGGAGGCAGATGTTGTTATTGATTTTGGTGCGGCTGTTGCCATAGATGGTTTGCTTGCATATTGTGTAGAGAAGCAGGTACCATGTGTACTTTGTACAACAGGTTTGACGAATGAGCAGCTTGCAGCAGTGGAAGAGGCAGCAAAAAAGGTTGCGATTTTAAAGTCAGCAAATATGTCATTAGGTGTAAATACATTATTGAAGCTTTTAAAGGATGCGGCAGCAGTACTTGCTCCGGCTGGCTTTGATATTGAAATTGTAGAGAAGCATCATAACTTAAAGATAGATGCTCCAAGTGGAACAGCACTTGCACTTGCAGATTCAATCAATGAAGAATTCGATAATTCCTTTGAATATGTTTATGACAGAAGTCAGGTTCGTGAGAAGAGAGGTACTAAGGAAATCGGCATCAGTGCTGTTAGAGGTGGTACGATTGTTGGAGATCATGATGTTATCTTCGCGGGAATTGATGAAGTGATTACATTCTCACACAGAGCATATTCTAAGGCTGTATTTGGTAAGGGAGCTGTTCAGGCAGCAAAGTTCCTTGCAGGAAAGCCAGCGGGAAGATATGAAATGAGAGATGTTATTGGTTAAGAGGTATAGCTAAGAAAACGAGCAGGTTTTGCCTGCTCGTTGTTCAATATAGGAGGATGTATGGAATTTCGACCATGTATAGATATTCATAATGGACAAGTGAAACAGATAGTAGGTGGTTCGCTTACTGACCAAAATGACCATGCGCAGGAGAACTTTGTAGCAACTAAGGATGCAGATTACTATGCTAAGCTTTATCAGGAGAGAGGCATTAAGGGTGGCCATATTATTTTATTAAATCCTGCAACAAGTGAATATTATGAAGCAACTAAGCAACAGGCATTAAAAGCATTAGCAGCGTATCCGGGTGGCATGCAGATCGGTGGCGGTATTAACGATACCAATGCTAAGGAGTATCTGGATGCTGGTGCTTCTCATGTGATTGTAACATCCTATGTTTTTAAGGATGGAAAAATTCATATGGACAATTTGAAAAAACTGTATCAGGTTGTAGGAAAGGAACATCTGGTATTGGATTTGAGTTGTCGCTATCGAGACGGAGCATATTATATCGTAACTGATCGTTGGCAGAAATTTACGGATGAAAAAGTGGATGAAAAGACTTTGGACATGTTGATGAATTATTGTGACGAATTTTTGATTCATGCAGTAGACGTTGAAGGAAAATCTCAGGGAATAGAAGGACGTTTAGTAGAACAGCTTGGAAAATGGAATAAGTTACCGATTACGTATGCAGGAGGGGTTCATTCCTACGAAGATATTGATGAATTGAAAAGACTTGGAAATGGGAAGATTCATGTTACGATAGGAAGTGCACTTGATATTTTTGGCGGAAAACTGGATTTTGATACGGTTGTTGATCGAATAGAAAAATAGAAAGTGTTTGCTTGGCAGCAAAATCTTTGGTAATGTTTACACTTTAGTGTGATAAGGTTTTTCCTAGAAATTAAAAAAGCTACACACAAATGTGCGTAGCCTTTTTAATTCCCCTCATAGTACATCTTAATCCCGTAAAACAATAGCTGACTTCAATTTATATATAAAATAAAGATAGGCACATCGAAACTAGATTAAATGAGCTATAAGCAGGCTTATAACTTGGTTACGTTTACTGCCTGAGGTCCTTTTTCTCCATTTACAACTTCAAATTCTACATTAGCACCTTCGTCTAAAGATTTGAAGCCATCCATGAGAAGTCCAGAATAATGTACGAATACATCATTTCCTGCTTCGTCAGAGATAAAACCGTAACCCTTCTGGTTGTTAAACCACTTAACTGTACCTTTGTTCATGCTGCTACCTCCAAAATAATTAAATATTGTGTGTACCACAACACATATAGAATACCACAGAGTATCAGAAAAGTAAATGATTTATGTAAACTTTTCGAACTTTTCTGCAAATTTCTTTTTTTTCAACAAGATTGTTCAGTACGAAATGTTTAATAAATCATTGTGCAGATCTTGGATTGTGTGCTAATATAATGAATATATGGGAGGTGTACAGGTTGGAAATGTTGAAGAAGATAGATAAACAGAAGATGTTTATCACAGTCGGCGTAGGAATTGGATTATTATTCTTTTCCGCTATTATCTATTGTTATTATTTGACAAACCATGTACTTGATATTAGTGAGAAGAATAAGGAGCTTAGAGTGGAGCTTGAAGCGATTACGACACAAAAAGATTTGTTGGCGAATGAGAATGAAGAATTAAAGGAAAAGGTTTTAATTCTCAGTGATACACTAAACAGTAAAATAAAAGCGGAGGAAGAGTTAGCAAAAACATTTGTACCAACAGGCTTTCCGCTAAAAGGAACTGCAACTTATAATGAAGAAACTAAAATGTTAGAAGGACAACCATATGCTGAGTTTGTGGCAGCACAGGGAACTGTTGTTATTGCAACGGCAGAAGGAATCGTTTCTTCAATTGCAGGAGATGATGCGTCAGGCTACATAGTTATGGTGGATCACGGAAATGGATATTTTTCTGTATATCGAAATGGATCAAAGCCGAAGGTTGAGGTCGGCGAGACTGTAACAGTAGAAACAGAATTGTTTGATATACAAAATGGAAATGAAACATTAGGATATCAGATTATTAATAATAATGCGTATATTGATCCGTTAAGTCTGATGGAGATTTATGGATAGTACAAAGTCAAAAAAAGCTGTATTCGTAAAATTTTAGGAATACAGCTTTTTGTATATTTTGTTAGATATTTTCATTGTTCATTGCGGCAAGACGTTCAAAAATTAATTCATAGCCATCACTACCATAATTCAGAGAGCGGTTTACGCGGCTGATTGTAGCAGTAGAAGCTCCAGTTTTTTCTGCGATTTCCAAATAAGTTTTATGATCGCGGAGCATGGTTGCTACTTCAAAACGTTGAGATAAAGATAAGAGCTCGTTGACTGTACATAAATCTTCAAAAAAGTTATAGCACTCTTCCTTTGTCTGGAGACAGAGAATCGCATCTAATAGATGATCCACGGCCGCTGTTTTAATTTTTTTATTCATTTCAAATATCCAAGCCTTTCTATACTATTATTATATGTAAATTCATTCAATACTTTCATGCGGTAAAGCTTTACAGCCTTAAATATTTTAGCATAAGAAATGGAAAAAGTAAACGTATAAAAATATAATCTTGAGTCTTGATATGTAGTTTTGATTACTATATACTATGATTGGATAGGATTTTGGTGTAGACTATTAGACGAAGAAGAAAGGTAGAGAGTTACATGCATATAGATACCAAGGATTTGTTGAATAGTATTTTGGCTAGTTTAGACAGAATAGATTATATTAAGGCAATGGACATTCCGAATATAGACTTATATATGGATCAAGTCACGACGTTTATGGATAACAGATTGCGAAAGGGAGCAAGATATCCGGAGCAGGATAAGGTCATGACCAAAACGATGATAAATAATTATGCTAAAAATGATTTGTTGCCTCCTCCTAATAGAAAGAAGTATTCGAAGGAACATATTTTGGTGCTGATTTTTATTTATTACTATAAGGGATTTTTATCAATAGGAGATATTCAGACTTTATTGCAGCCACTTACGGAGAGATATTTTCAAACAGAGAAAGACTTCAGCTTGGAAAATATTTATGAGGAAGTGTTTCAGCTTCAGGAAGAACAAATTGAAGTGCTGAAAAGAGACGTTATGGATAAGTATGAGAAGGCGTCAAAAACATTTTCGGGTGTGCCAAACGACGAACAGGAATTTTTAAAGAAATTTTCGTTTATCTGTCTGTTGGGATTTGATGTATATATAAAGAAAATGTTGATAGAGAAGTTGGTTGACGATTTGAAGAATACGGATAAAGACACAAAGAAAATGGAAAAATAACTGATAATGGTTGAAATAAACTGTTAATTGCATTATACTTAAGTGGTGTAAGTGTGAAAGGAGGCAGTTTATGACTATTTCGGGTATTTCAGCTTTTTCTGGAATGGGACAATACAGAATAACATCTATACATGGTAATCCATACAGTATGAGTCCGATACAGGAAATTGGAGAGCAGGTATCAGGGGGGAAGAAACCTCTTGTTATTGCATCGGCTGAGAAAAAAGAAGATTTGTATGTTAAGAATTTTGGAGAACTGGAGAAAACAACTAGTACAGCCATTGGAGATTTTGCAGAGATTTTGGAAATAGAAGAAGCAATGACAGATGAAATGGCAGAGCAACAGACTGCTAACTATGCAAAATACTTAAATGATACGATAGGTATGATGGGTTTTCAAAATCGTTTAAGGAATCAATTGACGGGCGTAAGTTTTGAACCGTTTTAAATGAAAAGGCAGGAAAAAGACACGGGATATCAATTCTGTGTCTTTTTTGCGCAATATATTGCTATAAAAATAATAGTCAGACTATTTACAAGAATGAATTTAATTGTTAAAATAATTATAGAAATTAATTATGTAAGCTTTGATTGGGGAGTCAAGGAATAATTAATTTGGAATGAAATGTGCACAACTTTCATTTATTTGTGTAAAAGGGAATTCGGAGTAGCATCTATGCAAAAAAGACCACGGGGCTGTGGTCTTTTTTCGTAAGAAAGTAATACGGTAAGCAAAAATATTTTTGACTTTACAGAATTATTTTTTTTCAGTAAAATCAATAATAATGTCTTAAAAATAGCCGATATTCAGTATGTAATGGAGTGACTATTCAGTACCTTCATAATTACGTAATGGAATAAAAATTGGTTTTATGGAGGAAAAAAGATGTACAAAGTATTGAAATTATCGAAAAAAATAGTTTTATACGGATTTGTTTTACTAATGGGGATATTGCTCAGTTTGAATTTTGAAATGAATGTACACGCAGAAGAAGAAAGTCCACGTTATGAGATAAGAGTGAATAGAGTGGCAAATTGTGTGACTGTGTATGAGAAGGATGAAAACGGTGCCTATACAGTTCCGATAAAAGCGATGCCTTGCTCCTGCGGTGTTCAATTGGATTATACTCCTTTAGGAACATTTTCAACAAGTGATTATTATGAGTGGCGTCTAATGGTAGATAATACTTATGGACAGTATGCAGTACGCTTTGTAAATCGAATTCTTTTCCATTCTGTACCATATTTATCAGATGAACCGAATACTTTGGTGGTAGAGGAATATAACAAGCTTGGTGAACCAGCATCGCATGGTTGTGTGAGACTGGCAGCGAATGACGCTAAATGGATATATGATAATTGCGAAAAAGGAACAACGGTTATTGTGTATGATGATGCTGAAAATCCAGGACCATTGGGAAAGCCTTTGACTATGAAAATCCCATTAGATCATCCTTATAATACATGGGATCCAACGGATATTACAAAAAAAGAGAATCCTTGGAGGAATGATTTGCCACGACTATATCTGACTAGAGATATGGGAGACGGGGTTATTTATGTTCCGGTTGGAGCAACGCAGGAGGAATTGAAGGCGGCGATTGGGATTCAAAATGCGCAAGGATTACCATATGGTGCAGAAGCATATCAGGTTTATGTGAGTGGTGCATACGATTTAAATACATTTGGTGCGTACAAAGTAAGTGTGACAGGAATTGATGCCATTGGGCGTATGATAGAGCAGGAAATGATGCTTGCAGTTGTGTATATGTAAAATGTTTTAATGTTTACGTGATAGAAGAAATAGATTATAATTATGAATAAGAGAAATAGCTAAAATCTTGTTGTGAAGGGGCATGAAGATGGGTGGGAATATTGGTAAGAAGTTAGCAGACTTAACAAATCCAACATTTAGTTCGATTAGTGTAAATACAGTTCTGTATGATATTGTAAAAGAGGAAAAGGGTTTAGGAATTAGAACTTTGCGTTGCGTGCTTGTAAACGGGGCAGAGGTTACGGTAAGTACATTAGATTCCAGTGTTACGATTAAATATCACGAGTCGCTTTTCAATAAACAATTTTTTCTGAGCTATAACAAAGCATTGGCTGCATTGCATGAAGCAATGAATATTAGTATTAGTATAAATAGAGAGCAGATGGCGAAGTTGGCTAAGAAGTACTTGAAAGAATGTAGCGATAATGTAGAAAGAAGTGTAGAGTATAAGAAGGGCGTAAAAGAAGGTCTAGATGGGTTCATAGAGTTTCTATTTCAAAATTCATAACTTATACTTTGAATAAATATAGTAAAAATATGGAAGAGAGTGGTAAAGTATTATCACTTTCTTTTTTTGAGTAGTAGGAATAAAAAGGCTACATCAATGATTCGTTTATTGATGTAGCCTTTTATACTATTTCATTTGATTCCAATGGACTTTACCTCGTTTCATAAATTTACGCTGATAAAATATTTTTTGAAATTAATATGGCACCGTATTTAGTTGTATTGATAAAAAAATGGACTTCTTCGCTTCATATTCCTTGTTTGAATGTTCTTATGATTGATACTGTACATATTGTACTTTTTTCTTTAAAAAGATAATCATGTTTCAAATCTAATATAAAACGAATGCGCTTATGTTTTTGGTGGACCGTACCTCTCTTTCATTAGATTTATCTATATGAAACCCAAGCCAACATCTCGGCTTCGTGGTCTCTTTTGATGATTTTAATATAACAGATAAAAGTGAAAAAGTCAACGGTAAAAACAGAAAAAATATAAAAATATTTTAAAATAACAGATAATAGTTGCATGCGGTAAAAAAACATGATTGCAACTTTATCCTTAATGAGATAGGCTAAAGAAAGGTGATTATTTATAGTAAGAAATAGAGGAATTTATATTATGCAGATTTTTGTGGATGCGGATGCGTGCCCGGTGGTTCGGATTGTTGAAAGAATAGCGGAAAAATATCAAGTGCCGGTTACATTGCTTTGTGATACGAATCATGTTTTATATTCAGAGTATAGTGAAGTGATTGTGGTTGGTGCAGGTGCGGATGCAGTTGATTATAAGCTGATTAGCATTTGCCACAAGGGAGATATTGTTGTTACACAGGATTATGGAGTTGCAGCGATGGCTTTGGGAAAAGGAGCGTATGCAATTCATCAGTCGGGTAAATGGTATACCAATGAAAATATAGACCAGATGTTAATGGAAAGGCATCTTGCGAAGAAAGCAAGGCGTAGTAATTCCAGAAATCATTTAAAGGGTCCGCGAAAAAGAACAGAGGAAGATGATAATCGGTTTGCGGAAAGCTTTGAGAAAATGATCTGCAAGGTGATGGAAATAGAAAACGGAATATGATGTGTAATCATATTCCGTTAAGGAGCTAAATTGATTATTGTTGTATCAATTTTTGCCAGCGTTCGTTGTCTTTCAAAAAGGCATAGGTTTCTTTATCTTGAAAAAGATGCAACAATTCTTGTTTCAGTTGTTTTGAAAAGGTATCGTTTGTCTTTTTAGTAAAGTCCATGTGCTCATACAGCGAAGAACTGGAAAAGCTAGTTAGTTCATTGAGTGAATGAAGCATTTCTTCCATTGTATTTAAAACGGTATCTACATCTTGTTCGGCAGTTGCCAAGTCAAGCTTACAAGCCGCTTCATGGTATTTACCCATTTCAAAAATATTAGCAAGAGCCTGTTGCTTATCGGTAAACAGGTGTGCTTTTACGAAATTTTTATCGTCTATACTAAGGAGATATAAACTGTTCAGTGTCACACTAAGCATTTGATAACCGGAAAATAGTAGTTCTTCATAGAGCTTATATGCTTCTTCGGTTCGATTGGTTTTACTATAAAGCATTCCTTGCTTTAATTTTCGTTGTGGATTTTGCTCGGAGTAATACTGTAAATAATTTTCAGCTTTTTCGTATTGTTCATTTCGGAAATAGTATCCAAAAAGTGAATTGGCAGCATTGGTGCGAAGAGTTTCTTCGTTACTCTTTAATACTTTGTTATAGCAGCCAAGAATGTACTCATCGTAATTGGCGGCGTTTGGTATTTTTTTTAATAAGCGCTGTGCATCCAGGACGGTTGCTAATTGCCAGATTAGCATCAAACAATTTGGATAGGTTTCAATGATGGATTTTGCCCAAAGGAAAACTTCGTCATAGGCTGAAGTTTTGAAGCGTTGGTTTGCCTCCATAACCATTGCGGTGATTTCTTCCTGTGTAAGGTCTTCATGGAAAGAAAGTAGTGTGTTGAGAGATATTCCAAGAAGTCGTGCAATTGGTGCAAGTAATGCGATATCAGGATAAGAATTTTCATTCTCCCATTTGTTTACAGCAGGTGTTGTAACTCCTAAACAATTTGCCATTTCCTCCTGTGTCAGTCCTTTTTCTTTTCTGTATTTTCTTATGGTTTTTCCTATTTGCATGATATAAGTCTCCTTTGCGTTATTCACATCGGCCGTTGTTATATACATATCATATCAAAATGACTATGGATGGACAATTGAACGATTGTTAATTAAAAGGAAATAAAATTAACTGGTATTCAATATGGAAAATGGAGTAAACTTCGAGAAAATAATGAAAATGTAATGGAATTTTTAAATGTATGAGGTATACTTTTCTTAATATCTAGGAAAGACCTTGTCACACTAACGTGTGAAAGTTCATTCCTAGATATTAAAAATGCTCCGAGAGGATGCGCACTCGCACGAAGTTGTAGTATGTCGCAAGCGACCGTGCTCGGCGCGAGAATGTGCTTTGCACATTCTCTGTTCTATTATGTAATGTTGCAAAGAGAGGAAGTACTGTTTAACAGTATGGAGGGATGAAAATATGTGGACAGTAAAACAATTGCAGGAAGCAGACTATGGGTGTGAAGAAAGAATGCCAGGAGAACCTTTAAAAACTGTGGTTGTGCTTGAAGCAGATGATGGGAGAATATGTCAGTTTGAAGTTGCGGATGACTGGTTGATTAAGCAAGAAATTGAAGAAGGGGATGAATGGCCTGAGGACATTGATGAAGCAGATTCATTAGCTGAGCAAATAGCGATTCAAAATGAATGCATGAACAGTTACTTTGAATCGTTATCGCAGCTAGAAGAGTATGAATAAGAAGGGCATTGATCGAAGTGCTTAAGTTGTAAAAAAGATAGAAGGGATAAGAACATATGAAACCGAGAACAGAAATAAGTATGCAGCTTTATCAGATGATGCTTGAACGAGGGTATCCGGAGAATCTGTGTGAGCTCGTTACAAGGAATTTGAATACTGACTTTACTGCAACTAGAATGATTGGTTATTTGTCACATTATTCTCATTTGCCAGAGGTGGAAGTTGTGGATGAGATGCTGGCTATACTAAGTGACAGAAATCAAATTATGCGTAAAAAGGAAGCAGAGCATGCGCAGGAAAAGATTAATGAGCTTTATCGGTTTGGATTGGAGATTGAGTAAGAATAAAGGAGAGCAAAAAATGTGGAAAGCATTACTATACTATGTTTGCATGTGTTATACTTATTATGTAAAAGACATAAAGGGATGTATTGGTACAGTATAGAAATGTACAAAGATTATTAGAATGTTTAGCGAGGAAAAATTATGGCTTTAGAAAATAAAATTGGGATTACAGACTCTGTAGAATTGGCAAGGGTTGAGGAAAAAGTAAGCAAAAAAAGAGCTTTGGAGCTTTTTGAAAGCGGATATTTAAACAGCCTTGAAGCGGGAAGCTTTAAAACACTTGCTGAAATACACAAATATTTATTTGAGCAAATCTATGATTTTTCCGGAAAAGTAAGAACTGTGAATATTGCAAAAGGAAATTTTAGA
Organism: Lachnospiraceae bacterium; assembly: GCA_036310845.1. Classification (GTDB taxonomy): domain Bacteria; phylum Bacillota; class Clostridia; order Lachnospirales; family Lachnospiraceae; genus COE1. The sequence continues at coordinate 29,738 of JAXJRB010000168.1, forward strand.
TTTGCTCCGGTTATGTATTTGAAGGCGGCATTAGAAAGTGTTGAGAAAATGCCACAGTCAACCTTTGATGAAATCATAGAAAAGTATGTTGAAATGAACATTGCTCATCCGTTTCGTGAAGGGAATGGTCGAAGTACAAGAATATGGCTGGATTTAATGTTGAAAAAAGAATTAGGGGTTGTAATTGATTGGAGCTTGGTTGACAAAGATGATTATTTAATGGCAATGGAGAGAAGCCCGATAAAAGACGTAGAAATTAAACACATATTAAAGCAGGCTTTGACTGATAAGGTTGAAGATAGAGAAGTTTATATGAAAGGTATCGACCATAGCTACTATTATGAGGGCTACACTATATATAAAACAAACGAATTGTAAATGACTTGGAACGGTTGTTTGTGGTTTTTATTGGACGCATTGAGAGTTATAGTTAGAATCAGGGTAATATTTTACCTTGGTTCTTTTTGAAGTAATAGGAAAATGCTGTTACGTAGTGGTAGTTAAACAAGAATTTCTTAAGAAATTCTTGCCAAAGTGCGTGTGCTGGCACGCACTATTTTGATAGAGGAGGTAAAGGAATGAAATTATTACATTTGGGCGATTTGCATTTGGGGAAATCGCTTGGAGAGTTTGATTTAATTGAGGATCAAAAGTATATTCTCAATCAGATTTTGGATTTAATTGTTCAGGAATCGGTTGATGCAGTTTTAATCGCAGGGGATGTTTATGATAAATCCATTCCAAGTGAGGCTGCAACCAGATTATTGGATACATTTTTAAGTCAACTGGCAGCAAAGAATGTAAAAACTTTTGTGATTAGTGGTAACCATGATTCGGATGATAGATTGAATTATGGAAGTAAGCTTTTTGTAAGTAATCAGATTTATATTTCTGCCGTATATGATGGACATCTGAATCAGTATGTAATCAATGACGGTGAAACAGAAGTGCATGTTTATTTGCTTCCGTTTGTGAAGGCATCACAGATAAAGCATTATTTTCCAGAAGCAGAGATAGCAACATACGAGGATGCAGTTAGAGTTATTATTGATACGGCTGATATTAATAAAGAGAAATGTAATGTTTTGGTCGCACATCAATTCGTAGCAGGGAAAGGTGAAGATCCTGCGTTAGGCGGTTCTGAGGGGGCAGGAACACAAAGTGTAGGACTGGTCGAAAAGATTGGATATAACTGTTTTGATAAGTTTGACTATGTTGCACTAGGGCATATTCATTCGCCGCAAAGAGTTGGAAGGGATGAAGTACGATATTCAGGATCTCCATTGAAGTATTCCTTAAGTGAAGTAAACAATGAGAAATCAGTTCCGGTTATAACGATTAGCGGAAAGAAGGATATCAGTATTGACCTTTTTCCATTAAAACCAATGCGTAATATGAGGCATATTAAGGGAAAAATGGAAGATTTGCTGAATAAAGCAAATGTGAAATCATCGGAAGATTTTATTTATGCCACATTAACGGATGAGGATATAATCAATGATGCAATGGGAATCTTTCAGCAGACGTATCCGAATACGGTAAAGATTGATTATGATAACTCTCACACAAGAGAAATAGAACAGGTAGATATTTCAAAAATAGCACAGAATAAATCGTTCTCTGAGCTAATTAGTGATTTTTATAGACTTATGTATCAATGCGAAATCAGTGATGAAGAAATGGATATTATGAGGATGGTAGCAAGAGAGGCAGGTGTTATTCATGAAGCCGATTAAACTGATTATTAGTGCGTTTGGACCATATGCTGGTGAGATGCCAGAGATTAATTTTGAACAGTTTGAGAATAAGGGATTATTTCTGATATCGGGTGATACAGGAGCAGGTAAGACCACTATTTTTGATGCTATTTGTTTTGCATTATATGGAACAACGAGTGGAATGTATAGAGATACTAAGAATCTTAGAAGTGAGTATGCAAAAGAAAATGTAAGTAGCTTTGTTGATTTCTATTTTTCACATCAAGGTAGAGAATATCATGTATGGAGACAGCCTTCGTATGAAAGAAGAAAACAAAAGGGCGGAGATGGCTTTATTACCGAAAAAGAAAAAGCAGTTTTATATATAGAAGGCGAGTCACCGATAGAAGGTCTTACGCAGGTAAATAATGCAGTGAAAGAGTTGTTGCACATTGATGAAAAGCAATTTAAACAGATTGCAATGATAGCACAAGGTGAATTTTGGGATTTGCTTAATACAAAGACAGAGCGGAGAACAGAGATTCTGCGAACAATCTTTATGACAAATGGGTATAAAAATATTGAGTATAAATTAAAGGATCGTATGGATTCCAATAATGGAAAAAGGATAAATGCGGAAAATAGTATTGTTCAGTATTTTGATGATGTAAAGAGTGATGAAGAAGATGAACTGTCAGATGAACTTGCAGAACTTCAGGTAAGGGCAAAGCGTTCTGGAAGTGCGTGGAATCTTGATGAGTTATTGGGTATTCTTAAAACAATCATAGACTCAGATCAGAAAAGAGAGAAAGTGATAAAAGAAAAGCTTACAAAGGCAGAAGAAGAGCTCAATAAGAATAAAGAGGCGCTTGCAACAGCAGAAACGAATAATAAATTTCTTGAAAGGCTAGCTATTTTGGAGAAAGAGCAGGTAACCTTGAATGAACAAAAGAAGGAAATAGATGAACTGGAAGCTACCTTAAATAGACAGAAAGCAGCGACACATGAAGTGAAGCCATCGCATGTTGCATGGAATAAGAAGGCTGGAGAGATTACTGCGACTGAGAAACAAATTTCACAAAAGAATGATGAAAAAACGGTGGCTAAGGAACAGGTTGAAGCTGCGAATAAGGAATGGACTAACGCTGAAAGACGAAAGCCTGACTTGGAAGAGCTAAAAAAAGTAATCAATAAGATTATGGAAGAGGAGACAAAGTATCAGGAACGTGATGCATTGACCAAGAAACTTGCTGAGTTAGAAGAAGGAAAGAGGAAGATTAGTGAAGACGAAAACAGACTCAATGCTTCTGAAAAGGAATTGAAAGAGCAGATAAAAGCGTTAAAACAAATCGTAGCGGATTTAAAAGAAAAGCCTAGTGAATTGCTTAAGTTATGCGCAGAGGGTAAAGAGTTAGCAAAACTTGACAGTGATATCAAAGGTATTCTTGAAAGTCAGATGGATGAGAGAGTTAAGAGGCAAAAGGTATTAGTAAGTAAACAAAAAAAGTTTAAACAATCTTTTGAAGCATATGAAAAAGCGAATGCTGAGCGTATACAAGCGGAGAAGATGATTGAAAGTAGCAGAGCAGGGATTCTGGCGGAAGGATTGAAAGAGGGCGAAAAGTGTCCGGTATGTGGTTCTGTACATCATCCGGAATTGGCAAAACTTACGGAGAGTTTTGTTACGGAGGAGGAATTTAAAGCTTTAAAGGAACAAGAAGATACATTACAAGGTGTAAAGTCTACGGATTATACGGAAGCAGAAAAGGCAAAAACAGCCCTTGAAGATTATGAAGAGCATATGAGAATAGCAATTTTAGATTGCTTGGACAATAGTATTTTTGACATGGAGTCTGATGGAAAGAACCTTGATGAGCTTATTGTTGTACTGAAATCTGCAAATGATGCTGTTGCGGATAAAATAAAAGAAAATACACGATTACAGAATTCTATGAAACAAGATTGTAAAATGCTCGAAAGATCAGAAAAAGACCTGGAAGAAGCTTCTGGAGTAAAGATGGAGAAGCTGGAAGCAGATAAGGAAAACTTGTCTTTAAGAAAGAATGATACCGAGGCAGCAATTACAGAGAGCAAAGCAACTTTAAAAACGCTTAAAGAATTGAGTTATGCAGATTGGAAAGAAGCGTCTAAAGAGAAGGAAAAGGCACAGAAACAAATAAAAGAAATCAACGATTGTATAGAAGCTGCTACAGAGGCAAAAATGCAAGCGGAAAAGAAATTAACTACAATAGAAGCAGCGACCAAGACATTAGAGGAAAGTTTGAAAGTACAAAAAGATGATGAAAAGGCTTTAAAAACTGTTTTAGATAATAAGCTTACATCTCAAAAATTTGAGACTGTGGAAGAAATGCTTGGTTTTGTGGTTTCAGAAGATGATATTTCTCAGACCGAGAGCGAGATTAATCGTTATAAACAAGCGGTATCAACAAATCAGACACAGCTTATGCAGGCAAAGGCTGATGCTGAGGGAAAGACGATGGTTGATATAGCATCTCTTAGAGCGGTATGCGATGAACAGACGATTCGCGTGAATGACATCAGAAAGACAGAAAATACTGTTTTAAATAGAATTGCAAATAATACAGATAAACAGAAAAATATAATAGCTCAACGTGATGATTTGGAGAAATCTCGTAAAGAGTATACCATTTGTAAGAGACTGTATGAATTGGTTCGGGGCACAACTGGTAGTGGCAAGATTACATTGGAACAGTATATTCAGGCAGCAGGTTTTGATGGAATCATAGCTGCAGCAAACAGACGATTACAACCGATGAGTGACGGCCAATATGAGCTTTATCGTCAGGAAGATTCATTAGGAAAGCGGAGCAACAATTTCCTTGATCTTGAAGTATTAGATAACTATACGGGACACAGAAGGCCTGTAGGTAATCTTTCCGGAGGTGAGAGCTTTAAGGCATCGTTAAGTTTAGCATTAGGACTTTCTGATACTGTTTCATCGAATCTTGGTGGTGTACAGATGGATGCCCTATTTGTGGATGAAGGTTTTGGTACGCTTGATAGAAGGTCTATTGATAGTGCAATGGATATTTTGCTTAATCTTTCTGGTACAAATAAACTGGTTGGTGTTATTAGCCATAGAGAAGAGCTCATTGAGAATATCCCGCAACAGATACAGGTTAAGAAGACGAAAGATGGAAGTCAGATTGAGATAGATATGGGGGTTTAGGAGAAGTATAATGGGTCAGTTGTTGCATACTATGTATTTGAAAAAGTAAATCGTGGTTTATAAACTTATATTTCGACCAAAAAAATGCTGGGTCATTGCATTTGTATTGACTTAGCATTGGTTGTTTGTTATTCTTATATCAGAAAGAGTGGAGGTGGCGAAAATGGCAAGTACAATTCAGGTAAGAGTAGATGATGATTTAAAGAAAAAGTCAGATGAATTATTTAAAGACTTAGGCACAGACACGACTACTGCAATTCGCATGTTTTTAACACAGGCATTAGCAGTGAATGGTTTTCCATTTGAGATTAAAAGAGCCAGCGCTAATCCGTATGAAGTATTGTCAGAGGTTGAAATATTAGAAAAATTGGAAAAGTCCCGTGAAAGTACAGAGAAGGGAATGTATCGTGACGCTACTGAGGTTTCTCGAGATATGAGGGCGAAATATGGATTATAAGATTGTAGTCACCAAGGATGCCGAAGAGGACTTGGATAGATTCATCAAGTATCTGATCTTTGAGAAAGAGAGTTTGCAAGCAGCGCAGAACGTCTTAAATGATTATGATGCAACAATAGAAAGTCTTAAGCATGTAGCAGGAAGTCTGAAGTTGTGTGATAACCCAAGGCTTCGAAAGCTAAAGTATCGTCGTATCAATTTCCTAAATCACAGATATTTTATGATGTATCGAGTGGTTGGAGATATGGTGTTTGTGGATAACATATTCCATGAGTTGCAGGATTACGAGAATAAGATGCATTAGTAAAGAACGTAAAGTGGTCTAGGTACACTTTGGGTACAACAGATTTTGAACGAGTTGAATCTAATGAAAAGCGCGTCAAATAATGCGAAATAAAAGAACGAAAAGAACAAGAAATGAGGAAGATTACACAGAGATAAAACATAAGTATAATCAGCTGCTTTTGTCAAAGGAGAGCGAAATCTGGTCTAGGATTATACATGCCAAAGATTGTATAAAAGAATGTATTAAGTATGTTAGTGCCGGTAATTATATTGATTTTTCAGTAGTAGAAAATGTAAATGAACAGACTCTCAATACACTATTAGACAGAGCCGAGAAGGAAAGTATGCCGGAGAATGAGTATGTACATTTTAGAAACGATTTGGAGCAGACATCCAGATTAGTGTATCTTACGGATAATTGTGGAGAAATCGTGTTGGATAAGCTATTTATTAAATGCTTACGGAAGTGGAGCAATTACTTAAGAGAGCAGATGTGATTATTTCCAAAGGGCAGGGTAATTTTGAAAGCTTATTTGGAGAAGGACTAAACCCGTATTATATATTTTTGTGTAAGTGTGAATTGTTTGTACATAGATTTGGCTTGCAGAAATATGAATCCGTATTTGTGCGTGAAGAGCGAACCAAAACAATGATAAGCGGATAAATGTGAATGATTGATGTGGGAAAGAAGAAATGAGAGGCTAGACAATATGTGGACAGTAAAACAATTGCAAGAAGCGGACTATGGCTGTGAAGAAAGAATGCCAGGGGAACCATTAAAGACATTGGTTGTGCTGGAATCAGATGATGGGATAGTATGCCAATTCGAGGTTGCTGATGAGTGGTTGATCAATCAGGGAATCGAAGAGGGAGACGAATGGCCGGAGGATATTGATAAAGCAGATACATTAGCTGAGCAAATATCCATTCAAAATGAATGTATGAATCGTTATTATGAGTCGTTAGCACAACTGGAGGAGGCTTAATACAAATTTGAGGGCTATTATTTAAATACTAAATTGTGTGATGTATAAGTGTAACAATTGTGAATTATAACTTTACGATATAGACAAAATATGATATGATTTGTCTATAAAAATGGAGGTGTGGTATGAAATCTTTACAGGAAAAAATTAGACCATCAGCAGATTTAAGAAATCATTATAATGAAATATCTAAACAGTGTAGAGAAGATAAAACGGCGGTAATTATAACTGTCAATGGCAGAGGTGATACCGTTTCTCTTGGTTATGAGGAATATAATCGTATGAAAGCGAGAATAGAGCTTCTAGAGATTCTTGCAGAAGCTGAAGAAGATGTTAATGCCGGAAGAGTTGCACCTATGGAAGATACATTTATGAATTTACGCGCAATACTAAAGGAGAAGTATAATGGCTAACTATACTGTAGCGAGAACTGACACAGCGGATGCTTTAATTCATAAGATTATTCTTGATATTGCTGAGAAGTTTGGAGTAGAGATAGCTTTGGAAAAATTGGAGAAGCTGGAAGAACAAATTATGTTATTGGCAGATAATCCTCATATAGGTACATTACCTCGCTATATGGTTCTACGAAGACAGGGCTATAAAGTACTGATAACGGAAAAAGATTTGGTGTTTTATAAGATTGATGAAAAACAAAAAGTAGTTACAGTATATGCAGTAGTTGATCAAAGACAAGATTATTTAAATATAATAAGAGGATTATAAAGCGACCGATTTAATAAGTGATAATTTATTAGAAAGTGATGTATAAATACCAGATGCGATGTTTTTGGAACAGCGTATCTGGTATTTTTTGTATAAAGGTATATAAAAAATATACAAGTATAGCCGATATTATAGTTGAGACATATTTGGTACAGCAAGTGAAAAGAGGTCAAAATTATGGCTGAAAAAAATAAGCTTAAAATTTTATATATTTTAGATATTATGAAGAAAACAGATGAGAATCATCCTGTGAATTCGACACAGATAGCGGAGCAACTAAGCAGATATGGTATAAAGGCAGAAAGAAAGTCCATTGGCAGGGATTTGGAGTGCCTGGAGGATGCGGGATATTCGATTATAAAATGTGAGAATCACAATCTTGGCTGGTATATGATAGATCAGGAGTTTGAAGATTTCGAACTAAAAATCCTTGCGGACTCTGTGGCGGCAGCCAGATTTCTTACCTTAGAAGATTCTAATAAGTTAATAAGGAAAATTAAGAAGCTAGCTACGAAGGATGGAGAAAGCATTATCAAGCTGACAACAAATGTAGATGAAGCGATAAAGATTGCAGATGCTAAGTTTAAAATAAAGTATGATACTATTATGAGAGCGATAGCTGAACATAAACAGATTCGGTTTCAATATTATGAGCTTAGTGCAGGAAATAAAAAGGTACTTAGAAAAAATGGTTATGTATATCAGGTAAGTCCTTATTTTTTAGTGTTGGTAGACGATCAGTATTATGTCGTTTCGAGTCTCAAACAATATGATAATCCTACGAATTTTCGCTTAGAGATGATAACAAATCTGGAGGTACTTGAGGAACCGGTAAAGCCTATGAAAGAAGTAGAAGAGTTAAAAAAGATTGGAGCGACTTATTCTATAGGAGATTATATTAGGGAAAGTGTTCACATGTGGTCTGGAGAGGTTACGAATATCAGGCTTCGCTGCAGAAAAGAATGTAGACACGATATTTTGATGAAATATGGTAAAAATGTTTCATGTCGAGATGACGGAGAGGGATATTTTATTGCACATGTGAAGGTAAGTGATAATCCTGGCTTTTACCAGTGGCTTGCCGCTTATGGTTCCAATGTCGTGATACAAAGTCCGGAATCTATGAGGCAAAAGTATATTCAATATTTAAAGGAAACAATACAGTGCTATGAATCAGGAGGAACAGATTGAGTACCTATATCAAAGTATACAGAGGAAATCAGATTGGCGGCTGCGTGACAGAGATTCGAACAGAAAAGACAAAACTTATCATTGATTTCGGAGAAAATCTTCCGGGAAATGAAAGTACGGAAGAATTGCAATTGGAAGGATTAACATATGGACAGGCTGATGTAGCTGCGGTATTTTTTACGCATTATCATGGAGACCATATGGGGCGGCTGAAGGAAATCCTTCCATCCATTCCGTTGTATATGGGAACGGCAACAAGGAGGGTATTACAAACCATCAGTGATACCATCAGGAATGAAAATCTGTCAGCACTATTGAAGGATGATAGCCATATAAAGGAATTTGAACAAGGGTTGACCTATCAGATTGGAGATATCAAGGTAACTCCTTATTCCGTGGATCATTCTGCTTATGATGCGCATATGTTTTTGGTGGAAACGCCTAATAAGGTGATTTTACATACGGGTGACTATCGGTTGCATGGTTACCGCGGAAGCAAAATGATAGAAGTAATCGAAAAGCTTGTAAAGAAAAATGGCAAAAGAAAAGTGGATGTCCTGATTACAGAAGGAACCATGATGAGCAGAGGTTCTGAAAAGTATTATACAGAAGCTGATATGCAAAAGGAAATGGTAGCGTATTTCAAGGATAATCGATATGTATTCGTTATTTGTTCTTCTACGAATCTTGATACCTTGGCAACGTTCTATCAGGCTGCGAAGAAGAACCATATTCGTACTTATAGCAATCGGTATGTGGTAGAACAGCTGAATAATTTTACAGAAACGGCAGGAAAACGAGCGCCTAGTGGAATCTATACCTTTGAAGATGTATATCCGGTTCATTTTGATTGTAAACTACCACCGAAAAATGGGTGGGAAGGGACACAGGAAGAGCTTATGAGAGAGTTTGGTTTTTTAATCTTCATTACAAAGGGCAATGAAGACTATGCAAAATGGATAGAGCGGTTTTCAGATAAGAATCCTAAGGTTATTTATTCCATGTGGGAAGGCTATAAAACAAAGGGAAATAAAGCATTTAATCAGGAATTATATGATTTTTGTGAAAAGTATCGGGCGGAATCTAAGCATACAAGTGGACATGCGTATGCAAAGGATATAGCTAAGGTGATTTCCAGTGTAAATCCGACAAAAGCAATTATTCCTATACATACGGAGAATAAGCAAGGATTTATGGAACTGGAAATAGCTCAGGAACTAAAAGAAAAATTATGGATGGAGGACGAATGGAATGGGGAAGAAAGAATTTATTGATTCTCGAGCGTTAAAAAGTCAAGATGGTATGAGGCTGTTACAGGAGTTGAAGGAGGGGATTTTTAGACCTTTTGTTGAAAAAGTACTTACGTCACCTGAACTAGAGATTTGCTTTAGGGGAAACAGTAATCCTGAGTCAGTGATTATTTATAACAGAAATCATAAGATATGGGAATTGTCGTGTACATCTAGAGGGTATTATGCAAAGATTAGTTTTGACCATGCGCGCTATTATAGGAATTGGCAAGAACGATTAGAGAAGATAAATGTTTTGTTTAAAAGTTATGATAAGAACTATAAGGAAAAAAGTGAGCCTAATAAGGAAGCAAAAATAGGTATGCTTAGCTGCAATTTAAAGGGCTGTGATGTTACACAGGTGAAAGAATTTGCAGATAAGTCCTATGAAATTATTCAGCCATATATGGATGTATATTTTGAAGAGAATCCCAAAGCAGAGGATTATTTTAGAACTGCTGTTAAGTTGAATCAAACGGGGAGAAATAAACCAAATCTGGAAGAAAAAATTATGCAACAGCATTTGTTTTCAAATGTGTTGAAAGATATGGAAAACGGCTATTGGGCATATGATTTAGAATTTTCACAGAAATATGAGAGCAAAGAACAAAGAAAGACGATTTTAGAAGAGACAGGGAATAAATTAAATGAACCGGATATGTTGGCAATAGAGTATAAAGAAGGACAGCCAGTTGCGTTGGTTCTGTTAGAGGTAAAGTCAACGGAAGGTGCTTGCATAGGAAAATCTGGTATTGTAAAGCATTATGAAGGAATGATGAACTATGCTAATATGGAAGAATATCAGAAAAGAAGGAAAGAAGAAGCGATTCAGATTTTAAAGCAGTATAAGGAATTGGGAATATATAAAGAAATGCCGGATTATGAAGTATTGGAAAAAATGCTGTGTGAAGAAAAGCAGATTCCGGTAAAAATAGCTTTCATTTTAACAGGATCAGCAATAGAAAAGGGAACGCAGATATACAAGGAGTCTGAACTTCTGTGTGATTTTTTTGAATATGATGAAGGAAAGAATATATTATTGCCTATAAGTAAATAAAAGGGTAAACAAGTAAGAATAGCAGATGCGACATTTTTGGGATATCGTATCTGCTATTCTTTTTTTATCAGAAAGAGCACCTTGAAAATTTCATACAGAATAAAGCGGACAAATCCTTATGAAATGGAGGTTTTCTTATGATTTCATTTGTAGACGAAGATGGATACTATGGTTTCAGGATTCCGGCAAAGCGAGGGAAGGCGGAAATGCTTTTAAAGGCTTGGGTAGGCTATCAAAGAGGTGATGAAGGCAATATGGTTACATGGGATACGCTGGAGCGAGGGTTCTATTTATTTCTAGAATTGAAGCAGATAGAGCCGGAAAGCTACGGAGAATCTTATATGCTTGACGGAAAGAGCTTGTACAAGGTTTTGATAAAAAAAGTGAATCGGAAGTGTAAGAGAGATGCGATTTTATCAGGCAAGATTGCAGCAAAATATCTGGAAAGGATGATTGCGCAATGTTTTCCTGACATAACTTGCAGAATGGAGGAGAAAAAAGGATTTACATGGAGAGGACAAGGAACAGGAGTAGGAATATACTCAGGATTCTTTGTAATCGAACAATTTCAGTTTGATGGACTCGAAGACGAGTACACGGTATAGAGAGGAAAGTGTGAAAAATAGATTTTTCACATAACGAACATAGTTCGTATTGCAAATATTGTGCCTGCGCAAGGTGCTAAAGCACCTGTAAAGTTTGTAGGTAGTGGAGAGGTGTGGTTATTAATGACTATGAGTAAGCTATATTGTGAGGAATTGAGAAAAGTACATCAGGAGATTCAGATTTGCAAGCAAATGTTGAACGAAGCAGAAAAAGAACAGAAGAATGAGCTTGTATTAGAAGTGGTAAATAGGATAATCGAATTAGCGATACTTGCCAGAAAGGAAGGCTTACTGGCATTGGAGGAGGCAGTAGAACATTTAGAGGGGGATTCAGGTAAAACATTTTTGAAGAATATCATTATGTTAGTTGTAGATGGAACGGAACCGGAAGACATTGCTCAGATTGGTATGAGTCGTTATTACAGCAGTTTGACAGAGAACTATGAGGCGATTGCATTGTTACTGTATTTGGAAGGTGGATTATCCATTCAAAGGGGAGATAACCCACGAATCATTGAGGAAAAGGTAAAAGCAATGCTTCCGAATGAGTTATATGAGAGGTTTACATTTATACAGGATGAAGAACAGAAGAGAAAAGAGCAGGAGGTAGAGGCGACAAGGATAGAGAGACTTTGCGGCAAGAAGGAGATATGGAAGCCAAAAGATCATGGTTTGTATGTCATGAAGTTAGTTGATTATGTGATTTGTGATATGAGTGACAAAAAAATACAAAGAATTCTGAGAGAAATAGACATGTATCAACTTGCGCTTGTTATGAAAGGGATGAGTGGTGAGGCTAGAAGGCATATATTTGGAAATCTGTCAGAACGATTAGCAAAATTGGTTGCAGAAGATATGGAGAATATGGGGCCGGTCAGAGGAAACGATATCTTGGTAGTTGCACAAAGGCTTCTTAATATTATGATTCGTTTGATTAAAGACGGAGAGATTGTAGGTAACTATGATTATTTAGTTCCTTTTTTTGACCTGTTCCGAGTGGATACAGATATGGAACAGAAAAAGGCAAAACAATGTGAAGCTTTGAAAAAGCTTGTGGAGGAATATGAGTATGATCTTTTATGATATTATGGTGGAATACGAACTTGAAAAGTCAGTGCAGTCAGAATCCGAAGATATAAATGAACAGGAACGCCGCATAGGAACAAGAATGAATAAGAACCTCAAAGTATTGTCTCTGGATGAGAATTTCATAACAGTATATGTTTACGCCATCGAAAAGGACAAGTTTGATTTGGCTGTTTCAGCAAAGGCAGAAATACAGATTACAGATGTTTGGAAAATCATAAAAGAAAGACTTAGTGACTCCATGAACATGAGCTGTAAGCTGAAAAAGGCTGAAGAGATTACGGTAGAAGGATTTCGTAGCATTATAGTAGAAGGAGACAGCAATAATTTGTTACGCAGTGAACGTAGAATATTGCAGATGATGAAGCTGGATTATAATGATAACTGTACGTTTAAGCTTGAGGAAACCATGTATTGTCAGAAGAAACAAGGGGTAAAAGCAGCAGTAAAAAGGGCAAATGAGCTGATGGCAGGTACTGACTATCTTGAAGAAATCAAGCGTATTTATAGCAAGGAGAATATGAAACAGTTTTATGGACATCCGGTTCATTATCATATTAGTGCAGGGAATGAGAAATCCATGAAGGCAATGCTGGAGCTGCTGATTTTGTCCTTACATAATAATAAACGTATTCTTAGTGGGCGAGTGAATCATATTGTAGAACTGACAGAGCGGTGCTATGAGGAACGCGATTTTGAGAATCTGATCCGAAGCAGTGTAGGAGCAACTGTGGTATTACCAATGAATTATAGTGATGAAAGTGAAGCAGAGTATGCTTCAGCTTATAGTGAAATGTTCCAGTATGTGGGAAAACTGATTAAGAAGTATCATAGGAAGGTATTGTTTATCTTTGCAGAGATATCGACAAAAAAGGGTTATGCAAAGAGTATGATTCAAGAAGTAGGGGATGAACTTCGCATTGTGGAGCTGTCAGAAGGGACAGGAAATAGGCAGATGGCTCAGAAAATATTGTGTAAGCTAATCGATGATTCGGAATATAAGTGCCTGAGAGACGTACTGGACGAAGAACGGATTCCACAGCAGGATTTCTATAAGTTGTCTGAGATATATAAGTATTATGAGGAATGGATAGATCAGAAAATCTATCAAAAAGCCTATAAAACATATGCAATCAAGACCACGGTAAAGATTACAGAGGAGAAGAAAAAAGGAACGGCATATGAAAAATTGCAGGAATTGGTCGGATTGCAGAATATTAAGGAGCTGGTGGAACAGATTGTTGCCATGGATAAGATTCAGAGTATGCGATATGAAATGGGATTAGTAATGCAAAGAAATGCAATGCATATGATTTTTACAGGGAATCCGGGTAGTGCAAAGACTACGGTAGCAAGACTGTTGACATCTATTCTGAAAGAAGAGGGAATTATCCGAAACGGAAATCTGGTGGAATGTGGTCGTGCTGATTTAGTTGGAAAATATGTTGGCTGGACAGCGAAGCAGGTGGAAAAGAAGTTCAAGGAAGCTATGGATGGAGTATTGTTTATAGATGAAGCGTATTCCCTAGTAGATGACCGTTCAGGAAGCTTTGGAGATGAAGCGATTCATACAATTGTGCAGGAAATGGAAAATCATCGTTCTGATGTCATTGTTATCTTTGCAGGATATCCTGAAAAAATGAAACAGTTTTTAAATAAGAATGAAGGTTTGCGTAGTAGAATAGCATTTCATTTGGATTTTCCGGATTATAATGAAACGGAAATGGTGGAGATTTTAAAGCTTATGATAAGAGAGAAGGGATACCTCTGCAGTGATGAGGCACTTGAAAAATGTCGAGGTATCTTTGCCAAGGCTGTGTTGCAAGAAGAATTTGGTAATGGTCGTTATGTAAGAAACGTTTTGGAGCAGGCAATGATGAAACAAAGCAGAAGACTTATGAGTGCGATGACAGGAAAAGAGATTAGTAAGGAACAGATACAGCAGCTATTACCGGAGGACTTTGATGTGGCAGCAGGTAATATAGAGAAAAAGAGGGTGAGAATAGGGTATGACTTATGTAATGTCTGATATTCATGGGTGTTATAATAAATATGTAGAAATGTTAGCAAAAATAGAATTTTCAACAGCGGATAGGCTATACATCTTAGGGGATGTGGTGGATCGAGGATCTAATGGTATGAAGGTTTTATTAGATATTGCAAAACATAATAATATCATTTTGCTCATGGGAAATCATGATCAGGAAGCACTGTTATTATTATCACAGTTATATAAACTGATAGAAGAAGAGGTGTCTGATGAATTGCTGGAAGTATATCAAATGTGGTTATCAGATGGTGGAAATGCAACGGTTAGTGAATTCCTGCAATTAAGTGTAGAGGAACAGATAAAAGCACTTCAGGAGCTGAAAAATGCTTTATACTACAAAGAAGTTATAATAAATGATGTGAAATATCTGCTGGCACATACCGTTCCGGAAAAAGAAGAGCTACAAGACATCAAAAGCTGTGATTCGGAAGCATTCCTTATGGGGGAACCGGAATACGAAAAGCAATATTTTGAGGATGTGATTATCATAACCGGACATACACCTACAGAATATATTGATCAAGCATCAAAAGGAAGAATATGGCGTGGAAATAACCACATTGCGGTTGACTGTGGAGCAGTGTATGGCAATTCATTAGGCTGTATATGTCTGGAAACAGGAGAAGAGTATTATTCCGAATAATACGAGATATGAAAAGAGACTACATCAATTATCGATTATATTGATGTAGTCTCTTAAACTATTTCATTTGATTCCAATGGACTTTACCTCGTTTCATAGATTTACGCTGATAAAATATTTTTCGAAATTAATATGGCACCTTATTCAGTTTTTGTTCATTAATCCTTTTCTTCTTCGCTTCATATTTTTTGTTTGAATGTTCTTATGATTTTACCTGTACTTATTGTACTTTTTCTTTTCAAAGATAATCATGTTTCAAATCTAATACAAAACGAATGCGCTTATGTTTTTGGTGGACCGTACCTCTCTTTCATTAGATTCATCTATATGAAACCCAAGCCAACCTCTCGGCTCTGCGGTCTCTTTTGATAATTTGAATATATCAGAAAAATATAAGAATGTCAATATAAAATCTGAAAATAATAGGATAAAAGATATAAAATACTGTTAAAACAATGAAGGACTTTAAAAAACAATATTGAAACTTCATTCTTAATGATATAGGCTTAAAGAGAGATATATATGAGAATCAGTAAAGGTATAGGGATAAGATATGATTTTACGCGAAGATATGTTGGAATTGACACGCAGAATGACAGCAACTCGCTCTCATCTGGTGAGACTTGCAGGTGCATATATGGATGAAGAAGGATATGTAGATGGTAATTTTAATATAAATTTCTTGAATTTAAAGGGTGAAGAGAGAAAGCGCTGCCTGAATATAGCGAAAGCGATTCCATTTTCCGAGACGAATAAAGAGTTGGTTTCTTACAAGATTCCGGGAATCGTTCCAGGGAGTATCTGGCAGTTATTATATGCTTTGCGAGATTGTGAGCTAAAAAATGATGCGTTACTTCTGAATCTTTATGAGTTGATTGCAGAAAAATATCCAACAGGGAAGCCATATGCGATTTATGTGTATTATGGGGCGTATGATGTGCCAATAAAGGCTTCTGATAAGGAGCGGTTGGATGAATCGGAAGAAGTGTATCGGTATTTGATTGTGACGATTTCTCCTACGGATGAGGAGCAGGTAGCAGGACTTCCTCAAGCGGGATTTTTGTATCCGGCCTTTTCGAATAGGAGTACAGATACAGCACATGTGAACATATATCAGAAGAGTGGATTTGATGGAAGGGCATTATTGGAAGTGCTTGGGGTGTGAGATATTATATTGATAATATGAAAGAGGGTAACTATTCAGGTAGGTCGAAGCATTTACTGCTGAGACCGTAAGAAAATGATACGGTAAGCAAAAATCCCATCGCTGAAAGCGATTTTATATGGATTTTTGCATCGTAATTATGAAGGTACTGAATAATTACGAAAGAGGTAGGAATTTATGAAACCAAGAACGGAAATTAGTATGCAACTTTATCAGATGATGCTCGAAAGAGGGTATCCAGAAAATCTTT
The DNA here is from genome assembly GCA_036310845.1 of Lachnospiraceae bacterium. Taxonomy (GTDB): domain Bacteria; phylum Bacillota; class Clostridia; order Lachnospirales; family Lachnospiraceae; genus COE1. The sequence continues at coordinate 46,436 of JAXJRB010000168.1, forward strand.
GTGACCTCGTTACAAGGAATCTGAATACAGACTACACGGCAACTAGAATGATTGGTTATTTATCGCACTATTCTCATTTACCAGAGGTGGAAGTCGTAGATGAGATGCTGGCATATTAAGTGATAGAAATGCAATTATGCGTAAAAAGGAAGCAGAACACGCACAGGAAAAGATGAATGAACTTTATAGATTTGGATTAAATATAGAGTAATTTATGGTTATGTGAAGTATCAGGAATTTTGCGAAGAATTCTATAGTATATGAA
>JAXJRB010000169.1:0-8117 GCA_036310845.1 Lachnospiraceae bacterium
CACCCAAAGAAAACGAGACAAAAGATGTTTCAGAGGAAGAGGATGCAACATTGCAGGAAATGTCACTAATGTTTGCTCAAGGAGAATTTGGAAAGGAGTAAAGCCTATGGCAGTAATAAGCGGAATCGGAAATGTGTTACTTACCATATTGAAATGGATATTAAAAATAGTATTAGGAATACTCAGACTGGTATTGGAGGTGGCAAAAATCTTTCTGCTTCTGCTTAATCTGGTATTCAGAGTGTTTATGGCTTTTGTAGGTGCAGGAACACCATGAAAGGGGGTGTGGCTTATGAAGTTTCGATTTGAGAATTATCTTAAGAATCGCAGACTGGTAAAGTATTTCTTTGCTATGAAGAAGCTTGTAACTGCGTAAAGAAAAAAGCAAAATGAAAGGAGACTAACAATGCACAGAATACGGGACAGTCCTATAGAAGATGTCCCGTGACAACCGAATAAATTGTTCACATAGAGTAAGAGTGGACAGGTCAGTTTGTCATGAGGACACAAGCCTATCCCTCTTACGGAAAGGGAATAGGTGATTCATATGAAGAAACTATTATTTTTCTTATTATCCGTAGTACTGATAGGAAGTGTCGGATGTGGCTCAAATAAAGATTTGAGTATGGAGGTTACGGATGCAGGAAGCACAGAGAGTGTTAATGAAACAGTTGAACCGACAACTGAAGCTGTAACTGTTGAAACCGAGGATGCGGGGACAGCCCAGCAGGAAAGCACCGGGACTGTAGCAGAGGTGGATTCTTCTGCTGATACAAAGGATACCGGTAAGGATAACCAATCAGATAATATAGCTTCTGAGGAAAAAACTGCTGAGAATAAGAAGTCGGAAGAAAATAAAAGCTCTGATAGTCAGAAATCTGAGAAACAGCCAAAAGACACAAAGAGCGAACCAGCTTCTGAGCAACAGCCGAAACCAGAGGAAAATACAAAAGCAGTGGAAAAAACGGAAGAAAAGCCGGAATCAAAACCGGAGCCACAGGCAGTCTCTTACAATCCGGACAGGGTGGTAAGCCTTGCAATTTCAAAGTGTCAGGCTGGTGGAATGGTTACAACAGAACAGAATCTGCTGAATAATCTGAATGCCGGAAAGATTACGCAGGAAGAGTATGATGAGTATTATCCTCTGGACGGATTGGAAGACAGCTATTACAGCGTATTTATCAATGTTGACTTAAACAAAGCTGCAACAACATCCGGAAGGGCACTTGGAAGTGAGGAAGCAATAGCAAAGTATATCGCTGATATGTTACTTCTTGAGTCAGATAATGTCTTTAATATCATGTATACCGGTACAACCAAAACATCAGGCGAAACTTTCTATGAGTTCCGTTGCTACAGATAAAAGAATACAGACTGCATCATGAGAGCAGGTATAAGCCAAAAACTTATGCCTGCTCTTTTTTTGTTATGGCGACGAGGAAAATGGACACCGTGCTTGCACGAGTGGACATTTGACGACCGCTAATCAGAGCGAGATTCGCAAAGCGTATCTCGTCTCTGCGTGTAGTCAATGAGAAGTGCAATGAGAAATTGAGGTGCACTTCTATTATAAATTTTTAGGAGGAATATCGAATGAAACAGAAATTTAGACGATTTATGGCAGGTTTTCTTGCCATATTAACCATGTTTACTACGCTGTTTACGAATGGCACTACAGCTTTTGCTGCCAGTTCAAGTGCTAATATCTCATTCTGGTATGCATCAGCGAAAGACCATGGAGTAATCAGTGAGTTTAACAGTAATCACAAAGGTGGAATTCTGTATGCAATGATTGATGGTCATTCGGCATACTGCATGAACTTTGGATTGTCAGCGAAGGGCGGACAGCTTATGAACAGTGACAGCAATCCGAATACCAATCTTTCAGCAGCACAGGAGAAGCTTCTTGCCTATTGTATGTACTATGGTTATTCCACAACAGAGGCAAAAGCACCGACAAATGACCAGTGCAATAAATATATTGCAACACAGTCCATGGTATGGATTATTGTAAATGGCATATTTGGAACGAGCAGTGCGGATTCGGCAGCAAGCAAACTTTGTGCCTGTGCACCGGATTCATCATCATCTTATTCGTATTATGAGAAATTGAGAGATAAGATCAATGCTTCATACAATGCCACAAGACCAAGTTTTGCATCAAAAACAAAGAGTGATGCTACAACTTATGAGCTTAAGTGGAATGAAAGCAATCAGAGATTTGAGTACACATTTACTGACAAAAACGGTGTACTTGGAAACTTTGATTTTTCCATCGACGGGTTCAGCGTATCAAAGAGTGGTAATTCCATGACAGTTTACACCAAGTCAGTAAATACCACAGCTACACTTGGCTCATTCAAGTCAACTATCGGAGCAGTTGATACTACTTCAAGCTGTGTATTCTGGCTTACAGGAAACTCCGGAGATCAGGAATTTGTTTCAGAGCAGCCTTCAGCAGATCCTATTTCTGCATATATCAAGGTAAAGACGGAAAATATCGGTTATGGTGAAATCACTAAAACAGACAAATCAAGTGGTGTTCATCTGAAAGGTGCTGTATATGGAATCTATTCAGACAGTAACTGCAAAAAACTTGTAGATACCATGACAACCGATAAGAACGGATATGCCAAGTCAAAGGCTCTTACAGCAGGAACTTATTATGTGCAGGAGATTACAGCTCCAGCCGGATATGTAAGAAGTGACAAGATTCATACTCTTACTGTAAAGGCGGGTAAGACAACAGGCATTTCACTTACTGATGTGGAGCAGCTCGGTTCTCTTACAATCTACAAAGAGGGCGAAGTCCTTGTTGGATGGAATGGTAGCAACTTCACTTATGAGACAAGAAAGCTTCCGGGAGCCACATTTAAGGTAACTGCCGGTGCAGACATCTATAAGGCAGACGGAACAAAGGTTTATAACAAAGGTGATGTGATTGCTGAGAATCTTGTATCCGGAAGTGACGGTCAGGCAGTGTTATCAGACCTTCATCTTGGAACTTATGTGGTTACAGAGACAAAGAGCATTGACGGATATACCATTAATACAACTCCGCAGACTGTAAAGATTGAGTACAAGGACCAGAATGTAACGGTTCAGGCAGAATCAACGACAATCAAAAACAGCAGACAGAAGGCGGAAGTATCCGTTGTGAAAAAGGATTCCGATACGGATAATCCATTAACAGGCGGTCAGTACACTCTTTATGCAGGAAATGACATCGAAAACTATGATGGCAGAGTGATTGTTACTAAAGGAGTAGCGCTTCAGGCAGTAACAACCGGAGCTGACGGAAAGGCAACTTACACCGTAGACCTTCCAATCAGCAATAGCTTCTATATCGCAGAGACTAAAGCACCTGTAAATTATGTCCGTAACAGCGATGATGTTTACAGTTTCAATTTCCGTGTAATGTCTCAGGATAAGGCAAAAGCAACCTTTGCACACACATTCAAGAATGACAGAACTACTGCAAAGATTCAGATTTTCAAGGTGGATAAGGAAATCGGAAAAGCAGTTCCACAGGGCGATGCAAAGCTTGAAGGAGCAGTATATGGATTGTATGCCCGTGAGAACATTGTTCATCCGGACGGGAAAACAGGAGTAATCTTTAAGGCTGGAGACCTTGTTGCAACTCTTACAACAGATGCAAAGGGTGCCTGTTCCATTGATAACCTTTATCTTGGAAAATACTATGTGAAGGAAATCACACCATCCGAAGGATATCTTCTGGATGAGGAAGAGCATGATGTGGTATGCGATTATGAAGGAGATTTGATACCACAGGTTCTTAGAAGCACAACTTCCAAGGAGCAGGTAATTAAGCAGCCATTCCAGCTAATCAAAGTATCAGACAATGGGGATGATACAGAAGCGCCTCTTCTTTCAGGAGCAGGCTTTACTGCTTACCTGAAATCATCATTGAAGGTTAAGGCAGACGGCTCTTACGATTATGAAAGTGCAACACCTGTTGTTATCGGTGAGAATGGAGCAAAGTCCATTTACACAGACGAAAAGGGTCATGCAGTATCCATTGCAATTCCTTATGGAACTTATGTGGTACTTGAAACAGAAACACCTCACAACATGGAAACAATCAAACCTTTTGAGGTAAAGATTGTGGAGAACAATCCAACGGAGCCTCAGATTTGGAGAGTTTTTATCGACCGTGAGTTTACAGCAAAACTTCGTGTGGTAAAGAAAGATGCTGATACAAAGCAGACAGTTCTTATTCCAAACACAGAGTTTAAGATCTTTAATCTTGATACTGGAAAGTATGTAACCATGATTACAACTTATCCTTCCAAGGTGACACACACTTCATTCTTCACAGATGAGGACGGGGATTTGATTTTACCGGAAGCATTAAAGCTTGGTAATTACAGAATTGAGGAGATTGCTGCTCCATACGGTTATGTGGTAAATGAGACCTATGTAAAAGTGGCGGTAGATACTGACACAGCTTATGAAATTGACCCTGAAACTTATGAAGCAATCATTACAGTGGATTACGAAGATGCACCTGTTGTGGGTGAACTTACCGTAGAGAAGAAGGGAGAAGTTCTTGACTCTTATAAGGGTGGTCTTTTCGCTGATTCAGATGAAAAGTCATTCGTGTACCGTGAGGGAAGCATTGCAGGTGCCAAGTATGAAGTCTATGCAGCTGAGGATATCTTTACAGCTGATATGCAGAAAGACGCTGACGGAAACAGAACAAAGTATTATTCTGAGGGCGAGCTTGTGGCAACACTTGTTACCGGAGATGATGGAAAAGCAGTTCTTAAGAATCTTCCATTAGGAAAATACAAGGTTGTGGAAGTAGAAGCTCCTTACGGATATGTTCTGAATCAGGATGCACAGTATGTAACATTTGCTTATGTGGATGACCATACACCGGTTATTTATGAAACAGCAACATTTACTAATGACAGACAGAAGTTATCTTTATCTGTAGAAAAGAAAGATTCCGAGACAGATGAACCAATAGGCGGTGCTGTATTTGGTCTTTACTCAGACGAGGATATCAGGAATGTTGATGGAAAAGTTATCATAGAAGCAGGTACTTTACTTGAGACAGCAGTTTCAGATGAGAATGGTATCGTAAGCTTCACAAAGGATTATCCATTTGCCAAGTACTATGCAAAAGAAATGGAAACACCTGCCGGATATGTGACAAACGAGGAAGTAATCGTCTTTGATGCACAGTATCAGGGACAGGATATCAAGGTTGCAAAGTACAGCAGTGTATTCCTTAATACTCCAACTACTTTTGAATTCTCCAAGGAGGATATTACAAGCGGTGCAGAGCTTTCAGGAGCAACTCTTTGTGTAATTGATAAGGATGGAAATATCATTGAGACATGGACTTCCGTCAGCGGAGAGAAACATGTAATCAAGAAACTGGTAGTAGGTGAGACTTATACTCTTCGTGAGGAATTTGCACCATACGGATATCTTCGAGCAACAGACATTCAGTTTACTGTTGAGGACACAGAAAATATCCAGTCAGTTGTAATGAAGGATGAAGTGCCTACAGGTTCTATCATCATCAACAAGGATGGTGAATTTGTAACAGACAAGACTCTTATCAAGGGTCACTGGTACGATTTTATTTTCAATTACTTCAAGAAATCCCTTGCCGGAGTAACCTTTGAGGTATATGCGGCAGAAGATATTTTAAGCCCTGACGGACTTGACACGGTTTATTATGAAAAAGATGAATTAGTGGCAACCATCATTACCGATGACAATGGTATTGCAAGCATAGAGGAATTGCCACTTGGCAAGTATTATCTTGTAGAAACAGCAACCATTGAAGGATTTGTTTTAGACAGTACACCTATCGAAGCAGACCTTTCCTATGTGGATCAGGACACAGAGGTGGTATATGCAGGAATGGATGTAACCAATGAAAGACAGAAGGTTAAGATTACAGTTGTTAAAACGGATTCAGAGACCAAGAAGCCTTTAGAGGGTGCTGTCTTTGGTCTTTTTGCAAAAGAGGACATCGTAAATTCTGAGGGTACAGTCATTGTGGCAGCCGATGAAAGAATCGAGAAAGCAGTCACAGGTGCAGACGGAACAGTAACTTTTGTTTCGGACCTTCCACTTGGACAGTATTATGTGAAGGAAATCGAGGCTCCAAAGGGATATGTGAAGTCGGATGAGGTATTTGATGTGGATGCTTCTTACCAGGGCGAAGACGTAGCTGTCATCGAGTTTACTGCTGAGTTTGAAAACACACCAATCAAGGTAGAGTTTTCAAAGACTGATATCACTGGTGAGAAGGAAATTGCAGATGCCAAGTTATCAGTAATTGATTCAGAAGGAAATGTTGTAGAAAGCTGGACTTCTGAGGCTGGAAAGACTCATATGATAGAGAGACTTCCGGTTGGAAAATATACGCTTCGTGAGGAAACAGCTCCTTATGGATATAAGATTGCCAAAGATGTAGAGTTTGAAGTAACTGAGACAGCTGAAATTCAGAAGGTAACCATGAAGGATGAATATGCTGTAGGTAAGATCATTATTGAAAAGACAGATGAAGTGACAAAGAAGCCTATCGCAGGAGTAGAATTTGAAATCCGTGATAAGGACGGAAAGGTCATTGAAACTGTTGTAACTGACAAAGATGGTCATGCAGAATCAAAAGAACTTCCAATCTGTATCTACAACGAGGACGGCTCTTTCAAGGAAGACATCCATTACTATGTTGTAGAGACAAAGGCAGCGGAAGGATATATTCTTGATGAGACTGTACACGATGTTGTTTTACAGTATGATGACAATGCACCTGAGTGTGTAGAGTATACTTTATCACTCACAAACAAACCGACAGAACCAAAGCTTCCACAGACAGGAGATAACTTCAATCCTTGGCTTTACGCCGGATTAGGTCTTGGAGCTCTTGCACTTGGACTTTTTGCAGCATTCTGGAAAAAGAAAGAAGATGGAGCAGAGGAAGCGTAAAACCAAATAGTAACAAGTAACCCGGCGGGGAATGTAAGCTAATGACTTATGTTCTCCGCTATTTTTATTAAGAAAACGGAGGAATCGTAATATGATGGAATACGAGATTTTTAAAGGAGTAGTAGGAGAAAAATTCAAGGAGTTTTTACCTGAGAAGTATCAGAATGCACAGGTGGAAATCAGACCTGTGGATAAGGTAAACCGTACACTTGACGGATTATCAATCAGGGTAAATGAACCGGGTATGAACATCAGTCCGACAATCTATGTCAACCATATGTATGAGGACTATGTTACAACAGAGAATCTGAATGCAACGCTTGAGAGAGCTGCAGAAGGTTTTATGAAGGCAATGGAACAGAAGGAGAGTATCAATGTAAATGAGCTTACAAATGCTGAATGTGCAAAGGATAAGATTGTGTTCCAGCTTATCAATACAGAGCAGAACAAAGAAATGCTTGCCAATATGCCCCACAGGGAATTCAAGGATTTGTCGGTTATCTACCGTATGGTGGTAAAGATTGACGGGGAAGGAATTGCTTCAACACCTGTCCATAACGGACTTGCAGATACTCTTGGATTCACTGAAGAGCAGATGTTCAAACTTGCCGCAGAGAATACAAAGAGACTTTTACCACCAGTTGTTAAATCAATGAATGATGTGATGAGAGAAATCTTTATGAAGGATGGTATGCCGCCTGAGATTGCAGATATGATGCTTGGTGAGATGCCACCGGAACAGCAGATGTATGTAATCAGCAATAACAAGGGAATCAACGGAGCTGTCAGTATGCTTTATGAGGACGGACTCCATGACCTTGCCGAAAAGCTTGGTTCAGACCTTTATATTATGCCAAGTTCAATCCATGAGGTTATCGCAGTAAGTACAGATTTGGGCAATCCGAATGAACTGGCTGCAATGGTGGCTGAAATCAATATGGATCAGGTGGCACTTGATGAGAGACTTTCCAACCAGGTATATCACTATGATAAAGAACTTCGCAAGGTAACACTTGCAACAGACACTCCGAATAAGCGTCTTGATGGAATTGTTGCGGAAGCACCTATGGTATATGAAGCAGGCAAGACCAGATAGGAGGCTGCCATGGAAAAAGAGATAACAATGGAGGAGCTTGTGAAAA
>JAXJRB010000170.1:0-5295 GCA_036310845.1 Lachnospiraceae bacterium
TTAGTCTGCTTACAAGATTTGTTAAGTTTTCCTCCAAATGTACCTCATACTCTGCTTTTGTCACTTTATCAATACCGACTGCCTTACTGCCATCTAATTCCTTATGACACTGTTTCAGCATTTCAACATTTATCAATTAATACAAAGATGTGAACTCTGGTTTCGGCGTAGTTGCCGAGATTTCCATTATTCTTTCTAATTTCGTTCCCATTATTTCCTCCGTCCCTGAGTACGGATAATGTGTCCTCAGAAAGACCGTTATTATGTAGCTTCCTTCCCTCCACTGGCATTACCCAGTTTCCTCGGTACTATGAAGCTATCCGACTGCCTATCACTCATCCGTCCATCTCCATCTTCTAGTTGATGTAACGTACTTGTTTACAAGAAGTGATAGGCTCTCCCCAGTTGACTAATTAACCACAATGTCAAGCATGATTGGCTCTTTGACCCCGCAGTGCCACACAGAGCTCGCCATTATCACTCTGTATGATGTTGCTTTCCGCATCAGTTACAACGTCAGCCCTCTGAGAGTTAACCTTTCGAGGCTCAATCGCATTGCAACCCTACTTGCTCGCTGTCTACGCTTAGCAACTGTCATTACTGACAGCTACTCAAGACTCGCTACTAATCGGTTGGCTAGACCTTAATTAGACAGGATTTTCACCTGTTTGGTTAATTGCCCTTCGCTGGGCGCACAGCTGAAAGTTTCATAACTGATTACATTCACTATTCTCTTACTTGCATTGGAATTCCAGTCGCACATGTGGGAAAACTCAATTCGAGAGGATTTTCTTTTTGACATTGAAAATGTATATGTGGTTCTGAAGTCGTTCCTGAGTTCCCTACCAGCCCCAAAAATTGGCCTTCTACTACTTTTTCACCAACCTCTACTACTATACTCTCTTCCTTAAAATGAGCTAATATAATATATCCTTTAGCATCTTCTATCTCAATAAACACATAATTCCCAAGTGAACTCGTATATTCCTCAGAGTTTGGCATAATATCCTTTTCTTGTTCTTCTTTTCCTATAACAGTTCCTGAAACAGGTGCAAAAACTTCTGCTTCCCATATTCCATAATCACTCAAAACAGAACTTCCTATATCACTAGGCTTCCTTACAATATCATAAGCAAAACATTCCGATGGCCATATTGCATGTGGAGTATGACTTGATCCCCCTATATATTCTGCGTTTTTTACTGGTGCTACTACTTGAACTGTTTCCTCATCACAAGTATATGTCGGATATATCATCGGTGATATTCCAAAAATGATTCCAACCGGAAAACTCATAATAAGTGTTACCAGTAGAAATAATCCATTCCACAAAACCGGTTTCTTTTTGTACAACCGAACTATGTAAATTACAAGTTCCACACTAGTAATTATTGTAGCAACCGGTGCCAAAATAAATACTTCTAAATTCCATGCATATGCTGCAATTCTTCCACCAATTATATATACTGTCAAAATCCAAGCAATAATCACAATACATAATATACTGATTCCTAATCGTTTTTTCATTCAGCTAATTCTCCTTTAGAATATGTTATATACTTTTTTCATTATACATGTGATTGTTTATTCATAGTTTAAGATTATCTAAAATTTCCCTTTATTTTTCTTTATAATGCTAGACCTTAATTAGACAGGTTTTCCACCTGTTAGGTTAATTGCTCTTGGCTGGGCGCACAACTGAAATTTACTTGACATTATCAAAAATCGTTATTCCTAAAATCTTTACTCTAATTCCTTCTTGATATTCGTCATCAATTCCATCCCCGCCAATTTCTTTTACATCAGTAAAGGAATAAAGTAAAGCCTTATACTCTATGGAGCCGCCATCTTCAAGGGCTCTTTTCTGCGGGATAAGTCCGCATAGAAATACAAGCACTAAAACTATAATTAGTATTTTCTTTTTCACACAATCACACTCCTTTGTCAAATTCTAATTGGTCAATCAAGATTGTTTTCATAATTGGTTGTGTCAATTATGAGCTTTTTGCACTTTGGACAACAGTCACTCTCTATCTGATGGGGAGACATCATAGGTACTTCCAAATGCATAGCATATTTTTCTTTACTGTCTGGTCTTGTGCTAATTCTATGCTTTCGCTCGCTCCAAATTGCGGTGCCACAATTCAAATAGCCGTGAAGCATTTCTGTATTACAAAAAGGACATTTCATATAAATACTTTCCTACGTCAAATTCAAATTCATCTCTCTATTACTATTTTTTATAGAAATCTAATTGCACTAGTTCCTTTCCATTTGGCAACGGATATTCTAACATCTGAATTAACTGATAATCAATTACATTCATACACTTCTGCAATTCCACTTCATCCATTTGATGGTGAACATGTTCCAATCCATCAAACACATGAAGATACGGCGAATCTGACACAAAACTACCATCCACATTAATCTGTATAATACACGATACATATTGGGGATTTGTCACTTTCACTACTTTTTGAAAGCATTCATATCCGATGTACTCAATTAGCAAATTCGCAATCAACATATTTGCCTGTGGAAGCTTTTCTGCTTCACTAAGCAAATCTACACAAAGACATTCCAATACCCCAGATAGACTTTCATATCTCTTTTCAGTTGTTTTCAGATATTCAAGGTTTATATCCACGCCATAAATCTTGTTTAGCTTTTCTGTATCAACATGCTCTAAGCCATTGCCACCTGCTATCCCAAGTATCATAGCAGATTGTATGTCATATTGATTTAATTGTCTTTTCATCATCTGATTCATTGCCTGCAACTGCTGAACAGAATCCAGTGCCATATGACTCTCATAATCAGATAGGTTGATATTTTCCCAAGGATTATTCATATTATTATCACCGTAAACTTCAAATTTTCTGTTCCCTATAAAATTAATTTATTGGGATTTACCAAATCGCCAAACAACGATTTGGTAAACCATCTATACAATACCATACTTCATTATCCATTACAATAATTGCATCGCTCCCGCTTATTCTCATCAATTCTGCAACTATTATATTGTGATATTATGCTTACTCTTAGGCTGTCTGTTCACTTTTCTTTGTATGATACGCTTCACGTCTCTTAGCCAAGGTCTTTTCATATCTCTCTTTTGCAATAGGATCTCCGTTTAATGCATCGTCACGCATTTTTCGGTAACTCTTCACTGTAGCTCTAACCTGATACTGTTTATGCTCTGCTAGCTGGCTCTGTGCTTCCTGATCTCCGGCTTCTGCTTTTGCCTTCAAAGCTTCCAACTGCTCCTTTCTCCTTGCAGTATGCCGTCTGTTGTATTCCGCATTTTTCTCTTCTAAATATTTCGCATATTCAGGGTCATTTTCTGCTCTCTGCTTACGCTTTTCTGCTGATTTCCTAGAACGCTCCCTAGCAATAGCCCTACGTTCCTCTAGCTCTCTGATTGCTTCCTGATTGCCTTTTTCTGCCTGCTCCTTTAATTCTGCCAAAGCAACCTTTTTCTTCCTTGTAGCACGCTCCTGACGCTTCTTTTCCCTTTCCAAAGCCAAGCGTTCTTTCTCTTCCATCTTTGCTCGATATTCAGGGTCAGCCATTCTCAATTTACGCATTCTTTCTGCTTGCTTACGATTGTTCTGTCTGCCTTTTTCAAGGATTGCTTTATATTCTGCCATAGCTTCAGTATCTCCGGCTTCTGCTTTTGCCTTGATCTCTGCACGCTTCTGATTTCTTTTCTGCGTAGATTTCTTAGAAGATTTTCTCTTTCTTTCAGCAATCTCTTCCGCTCTGCGTGCTTCCTCTGACTGCAAGGCTTCCACTTCATCCTCACTGAGTGGAAGAACGAAATTTCCAATGAAATTGAAATAAATATCCACTTGCTGAGTACGGTCTTTTGTTCTGCCACCCACAGCTTCATGAATTACAACCTTTTCAATGAAATCATTAAGCATAGGTGTTGTCAGTTCCTCAAAATCTCGGTATTTCTTAACCAGTCGCACAAATTTATCAATCTGCACTGCCTTAGTGGATATACGTTCTGTAGCAGTTTCAAGTTCTGAAATTCTCTGCTCTAGGTTGCTTTGTTCGGTGTCATATTCTGTCATAAGACGATTGAACTGTCTTTCCGGCAATCGCCCTAAAGTGAAATTTTCATACAATCCCTTTATCAGATCATCTAAATCCATCATGCGACGCTTAGCTTCCAATAGCTCCTTTTTATCATTGGTATTGTCCTTTTCACACTGTATTTGATACTGTGCTTTTAGCTGTTCCACAAATTCCTTTTCATCATTCAGGACATACTGTGACACTCTCTTAGTTGCCTGATAAATCAGCATTTCTACAGTACTTGCCTTGATATAATGACCGGTACATGAATGATATTTATTGTGATACCGGCTACAACGGAATGCCTGATTACTGTCATAGGTCTTTCCGTCTTTCGACTGTGAATTGATATATGCCAGTCTGCTTCCACAATCCGCACAATAAAGGAGTCCTGACAGCCTATGCGTAGGCTTTTCACTGTTTCGTCTAGGTGAAACTCGTTTCCTCATTTTCTGTGCCTTATCATAAGTTTCCTGATCTATGATAGCTTCATGAGTATTATAGAAAATAAGCAGCTCGTCCTCATTCACAACTCTTTTTCGTTTCGTCTTGAAACTGTCTTTTGCTGTCTTTCCAAGAATGGTATGCCCCAAATACTCACGTCTGCTAAGAATATAGCCGACTGTTGTTGCATTCCATGTATAAGCATCATGGTATCTCGTACACTGGCAATCCTCAGGGTGGTTCTGTCTCGCATAAGCTGACGGAATAAGCACTTTATCCTCTGACAAGGTATCTGCTATTGCGGTTGCTCCCATTCCTTCGCAAGCAAACTGAAAAATGCGTCTGACAACCGAAGCGGATACTTCATCAACATACAAAGTCTGCTTATCCTCAGGCTTTCTGTAATACCCATAAGGCACAGCACCGCTGACACGTTTTCCGTCTCTCATTCTAGCCTTAAATACCGCCTTAATCTTCTTACTGGTGTCTTTTGCATACCATTCATTCATAATATTCAGGAATGGTGTAAAGTCATTATCTGTCGGATTGGCACTGTCAACTCCGTTATTAACTGCAATAAAGCGGACACCTTTCTTTGGAAACATCATTTCAGTATAAAAACCTACTTGCAGATAGTTTCTGCCAAATCGTGACATATCTTTGACAATCACTGTTCCAACTCTTCCGGCTTCAATCTCTGCCAAAAGTGCATTGAAAGCCGGTCTGTTGAAATTTGTTCCTGAATATCCATCATCACTGAAA
>JAXJRB010000171.1:0-3611 GCA_036310845.1 Lachnospiraceae bacterium
CTGCTGACCATTGTACTTAAAGCGGTTCTCTACCGTTTCTTCATAGACTGTCAGATTTCCCCATACGTCATACTCATAATAATTAATGACATTTGTGTCATTTACCACATGAGTGATATTCCCTATCTCGTCTGATGCATAATGGTAGTACGTTCTTGCGCTCTCCGCATCGGATGCAAGTAGTTCGTTAGTTCTGATGTAACGGATTCTGTCTTCCTTGGTTTCTTCCGTTACAACTTCCGTTCCACGGAAGTTGAAAGACACTAATCTTCCGTTCTCTTCCATCTCGTGGCGCAGACCTTCCGCATCATAATGATTGATTTGAATATTTCCATTGAAGGTTTCTACCTTGGTATTCCGATTGAACGCATCATACTCATACTTCGCCCTATCATCTTGGATAAGATTTCCGACATTATCATAGCTAAACTGGTGCGTTGCTCCGCCCTTGGTATACTCTGTCAGGCGGTTACGTTTATCATAACGGTACAGTTCTTCCATGCCATTCATGACACGTCTGGTTCGGTTACCTGCCTTATCATAGAACAATTCTTCCTTACGGTCTGGATATTCCACCTTCGCAAGACGATTCATGCTGTCATAAGTGTATCTGGTTGTACCATACTTCTGCTGTTTCTCCAGATGATTTCCGTTGCCATCATAGCGGTAATGGTTGTCTGCTATCACCTCATTTCCGAGCATGGTTCTTAAACCGGTCAGATTCCGGTCAATGTCATAGTCATATTCGGTGTATAGGCTGCCACATTGGAGACGTTTTATTGTTCCGTCACCATGATATTCATATCCGGCTATCTTTCTTCCATTATCCCACACCTCGGATTTGTCGGGATACTGGAACGACTGACACTTCCCATAGAGTGATTGACAGACGGTTTTAATCCCTCTTCACGCACAAGAGTAATCTCATTCTGCACTACTCCCTGTACACAGGTAATACGACTTTAGGTAACAATCTGTGTTCTTCCCTGATACTCTACTGCATATCCGACGCCTATCGTAAGGTCACTGATGGTCAGTGTGGTCTCTTCAAACTTAAATACGGACGCATCCGGGCTGTTATTGCCCTGCATGCGCCTTACCTTATCAATGTCTCTACTGACTCTCTTTTGCAAAATGGTTCCCAGCTCTTTCTTCTGAAAAGGAACTTCATTGAGCTGACTAATGAACTAACGGTTATTTATTAGTTCACCTGATATAAAATTTGATTTTACTCAATTCCTAATCAAATACATCAATAATTCAAGAATTATTATCCCTTATAACTATCATATCAAGCATATTATTTTACTAATAAACTAATTTTCTTTCTGGAATTTTTTCTGCTTTATGCTTTTCTAGTTCACTCTTATAAATTTCATCTAACATCTGTCCATTCCAAGCTTGCTTTTCCAAATTCTTGAACCAATTCTCAAAACCTCCGTTTTCCGCAAAATACCTATCTTCAGACCTTTTTCTTAGTTCTTTATACACCACTTTTAATGCATACTCTATTTTATCAGATTGCCTTGTCCAACCACAAATCAATACTAAGTCTTCATATTCTGTATAATCCGAAGAATAGAACTCTTTCTCTTTGAAATAACGTTCATATCCTGTTATTATTTCATCAATTCTTAAATCACCCTCTAATGGAAAATATATTTTTTGCTTTAATTTTTCTGCTATCTCTTTATATTTCTGTTCATGTTCCATTGGTTCCATTGGCCACCCTTCAATAGTCAAAGTCATAGTAAAACAAGGAAATTCCCTGCATAAATTATGAACACTAAATATCGGTGTATATACATAATTTCTTACCACTTTCAAATAGATTTCCATAACCAATGGTTCTACTCTATTCCCTAAATGTAGCGTCTTATACTTTTTCAGTGTTGGAAATAATTCCTCCCAATCCTTAGTAATCTTTATTTTATCACTTTGCATAAATTTTTCATTAAGTATTTGTGTCATTTAATATACCTCCATTAAAATCATTTTGGATTAATTTCATGTATATCACTTGCTGTTATATTTCTCGGTCCCTGAGCAATTATTTTATTTACTTGTCCCTTAGTTAATCCCTTACCAGAATTCTTGACGAATTTGTAATCATACACCTGATTTGTGGTCATGTCAAATACATCTAATCTTGTGCTACTTAATTTATTCTCATCAATCATTCTATGTTCCAGATAATTTTGTTCTAACTTTAAACCTCTATTTTGTATATCATCTTGATATCGACTTGATATCTTATATGCCTCTCCATGTTTCTTAGAACCAGCAACATGACCAAAAATTGACTTGTTTTCAGCCACTAATTCTTCGTTTACTTTAGCATTTGCTATATTGGCTACCTCTTGTACAAATTCTTTATTAGACATATTATATTGCTGTTGTGATACAACAGTTCCTTTTGGTCCAACAATAAAATCTGCCTGTGTAATTCCGCTATTACTTTTTTTACGTTCAACTTGAGCAAGTACCGCACGCTCTGCTGTATTTAATCCTTCATATCTGTCTTTATTCCTTAAATATGCAGCTAACTTCTTTTGCTCATTTCTACTCGCTTGATTGTTAACGAGCTTATTCATGATGTCATTTGCACGTTTCTCGCAGATATTTCCACTTGGATCAATATAAACTATCGGATTATTCCTACAGTAAGCATACAGATTCAGCCCATCTCCACGATAGATATCTTCCTGTGTGAATCTGCCAATGACAGGATTGTAGTAACGTGCTCGTAAGTAATACTGCTGGCTGACAGGGTCGAACTGCTGACCGTTGTACTTGAAACGGTTCTCTACCGTCTCTTCACAGACTGTCAGATTTCCCCATACATCATACTCATAATGGTTAAGGACATGGTTGTCCTCCACCACATGAGTGATATTCCCTATCTCATCAGATGCATAATGGTAGTACGTTCTTGCGCTCTCTGCGTCGGACGCAAGGAGTTCATTGGTTCTAATGTAACGGATTCTGTCTTCCTTGGTTTCTTCCGTCACAACCTCTGTTCCACGGAAGATAAAAGATACCAGCCTTCCGTTCTCTTCCATCTCATGACGCAGACCTTCCGCATCATAATGGTTGATCTGGATATTTCCGTTGAAGGTTTCTACCTTGGTGTTGCGGTTAAACGCATCATACTCGTACTTCGCCTTTTCATCACGGATGAGATTTCCGGCATTGTCATAGCTGAATGCATGTGCTGTTCCGCCCTTGGTATACTCTGTCAGGCGGTTACGCTTATCGTAATGGTACAGTTCTTCCATACCATTCATGACACGTCTGGTTCTGTTTCCTGCCTTATCATAGAACAGTTCTTCCTTGCGGTCTGGATATTCCACCTTTACAAGACGGTTCATGCGGTCGTATGAATACGTAGTTGTACCATATTTCTGCTGTTTCTCCAGACGGTTACCATTGCCATCATAGCGGTAATGATTGTCTGCTATCACCTCATCTCCGAGCATGGTTCGTAAACCGGTAAGATTCCGGTCAATGTCATAATCATATTCGGTATAAAGACTGCCACACTGGAGACGCTTTATTGTTCCGTCACCATGATATTCATATCCGGCTATCTTTCTTCCATTATCCCACAC
>JAXJRB010000172.1:0-26100 GCA_036310845.1 Lachnospiraceae bacterium
CCTCTTATTGCAGCAATCCATACAACAATAGTCATCGCCAGATAGAAAAGCAGAAAACCCAATGTCAGGAACCGATTGGCACGTTTAATCTGCTCTTTCTTTTCAGCATATTGGTACTTTTCCCTTTCCCCAAATAACTACTTCTCATCTATAATTTTCTTAAATTGCCATAATACATCTTCTACTGCACCAACTGCCACTGATTTTTCGCTGCTTTTGATGTTAATATCTCCAATGCCTTCATCAATCGATGTCATATCCTCATATAAGCGTTCTATTCCATCTACTGTTTTTTGCATTTGAATAGCATTGTTACCAAATAGCTCACTAATCTCAAATACAATAGTATTAACTTTGCTTGTTCCTTCTTTTAAATATTCAAACGAATCTTTTAATCCTTCTGTATAATTCTTATTGTCTTTGATTGTACCAACCGTTTTATCAATTTCACCCTGCAGACTTACTAAAGTTTCCCTTAATTTTTCTATCGACTCATCAATACCTTTTACAAGCTCTGCTGTATTGGCTGACAAATCTCTAATCTGTTCTGCCACCACATTAAATCCTCTGCCAGCTTCTCCTGCTCTGGCAGCTTCTATGCTGGCATTCAATGCAAGCAGATTCGTTCTATTTGATATTCCTGTAATACTCTGCGTAAATTGTGTGATATTTTGAAAATCCATTTCCAACTGCTGAAAGGTATCTTTCATATCTGTTAATTGATTTTCAGACACATCCATCTGATCCATCAATTGATGCATTTTCTCATCGGATGTGATAACTCTTTGATCGGATTCATCCATAGCTGCGTGAATATTTTGAGCATGCTCTTCAAACATTTTATAATTTTTTGTTGTTTTTTCAAGAACTTCTTTTACCTCATCGAAAACCTTTGTTGTTTGATGTGTTCGTGCTTGAATATCATCAATTGCTTTAGTAACCTCTATTTCCTGATGTCTAATAATAGACATACGTTTCAAGAGGTAATCTATACCATACTTAAAAGAACTTTTTATATTGTTTTCCTTTGATTCATTTACTTCTACATTCAGACTTACTTCTCTGTCTTTATTGCGACGAAATATGCTCATAGAAACCTCCTCTTCTATTCAAACACAGCTACTGTCATTGTTTGGTTAAAATGTTGACTTCCATATTGCTCACCATATCCTGAAAATCCTACATAATCTCCCAAAACAGAATGCATTTCCTTTGAATATTCATCTAAATATCCTTCATTTGTAAATAAAATCGTTCTTGCAAGACAATGACACATGATAGAAAATGATGGTTTTGGAATTTCTCTTTTTATTCTTTCTTTTGTCTCTTGTATAATACTTCGATATTCTCCCGGATGTAGTACTAATACTTTTGAATTATCAAAGATTCTAGCATGATATGCCATTCCATGATTTTGTGTCTCATTACAATTTGCTGTGATATATAGTTCATCACCTATAATTCTACCGATCGGATTGGTATCTATATGTTGTGAAACCTGTGACTCTGATATACCGAGCTCTCTTGCAAATACACAAGTCGCCGGTTCTCTATTATATTCATATACGGTACGTTGAAAGCTTTCAACCTTTGTGGCCGTTAACACATTACCGGTTATTGGTACATAAATATTTTCTCTAAATATCTTTATCGCCCCACCTTCATTATGTAATATTGCAAACACCGTACTTTTTGGACGAATCTTTCCATTTAATGCCACTTTTGTTCCAACTGCTGTACCAACGTCCCCTGCTGACCCTCCAAAAACGGTTATTCCATCTTTTTCTAATACGGCATTTAACGTATTTAATACCGATTCCTCTGCACATAGAAGTGCCGTGGTAAATTCGAGACATATCGTATTTTTGGTAGTTCCAACATTATCTACGCACTTTTTAACACGTTCTGTATATTTAATTGGATATTCATCAATATCCTCAATAACATCCGCACTACACCGTATGCCACTTTCAATACCAACTACCTTTAACCCCTGCTTATCCGCACCCTCTTTACTAAATGCTGCAATTGTTGTGGCGCCCATGCTTATACTATTGGGAAACTTTTGATAAATAAATTGCGTATACTCTTCAAATTGTTCCACTGGTGAAAAAAATAAAATCAACTTTGGATTTTTAAATTTTGCAGTAGCTTCGTCTACACATATTTTGGCATCTTTTTGCCTACTCATCCCAATATTATATTCCATAGCAATCTCCTTTTTCGATTCATATTCATTCGTGTTATTCAACCATTATTCTATATGTGTCAGAATACTGCTGGCGTTTTTTGGTTTTTACACTTTTTAAAGGTTTCTCTTTAATTTTATCACTCTATTTGTATTTTCACAATATTTTTGTAAAATTTTACCTGTTACTGCCACTACGTAACAGTAATTCCTCTGAAAGCAAAAATAAGACAGACTTTATTAGCCTGTCTTACTTTAATAACATGTATAATCACTATATTTTTCTTAGTTACAACCTAACTGTGCCCAGCTGCCTGCTCCGATGATCGGAAGCGCAAACTGTGTATATGCAGCAGACTGTGGTGTATCAATATACTTGAATACATCATAAATCTGCTTTGGCGTTGTTGCCCAGCCATTTGCATCGCAATTATAAAGACCACATGCAATCTTATCGCTTGCCTTCTCATATGGAGAATCTACCATACGGTGTACTACAAATGCCTTGATATGTGGATTTCTCTCTGCGAGCTTATATGCATAAGCAAAGGATGCTGCCTGAGTCGCTTCATTAGAACTCATGGAGTTAAACAAAATTTCCGAAATCATGATATAACGAACCTGTCCTGTTGGACTAAGGTATGTTGGCTGACACATATAATTCGTGAATACTTCCATATTCATTGGGTTAATCATTCTAGTATTTGGAGTATGATCGATTAAGTTCAATCTCTTATATGCTACAGGCATGTCCCAGAATTTTGCTGCTGTTAATGGAACTGGATGTGGATGCCATGCAACACCCCAGTCAATATTACCATGAGAAATAACATTAACATTAAATGCATCAATAAATTTCTTAGCACCATACTGATTTTTGGTTCCGTCTTCCCAGGTCCATCTCTGATCAATACAGGTAAGCACTCTTGCATTTGCATTCGTACTCTTGATTGCTGTATAGAACATACGGAATGCCTTTTCATATTCATTCGTAAAACCATTTACATTATAGTTTCCGGCAAAATACCAAGGATTATTATTATTTACTTCGTTACCAATAATCCAATTTGTAACTAATCCTGTTGCAAAATTACTATATCTTTCTGTTAAGAATACCATTAATGCCTGTAACGCTTCTGCTCCTGCCTGCTCGTCCGTATTAAAAGCATAATGTCTGTAGCCTGCTACACGACCTGTTGGCTTTACTGTTAATGCAGTTGCCGGATTATAATAATTTACGACATTCATGGTTACTTCTACACCCTGTGTCGCAAACAAAGTCATAATCATATCATACTCTGCCACTACTGTTTGGCTAAAATTATAAGCCTTTCCATTGTATGCATACGTAATATATGCTGCACTTGGCTCAAAGAATCTGTTCACTGCTAACTCATAGCTTGCATGCTGCACGCCTAAATTCGCAAGATCCATAATCGCTGCATTATCTGCTGTTACGCCCTTAATAGACTTCGGGACTGGATTTACAGCTGTCTTTGTTGCCACTGCTTCTGGGTTTGTAATATAAAATTCCTGACTAACCGGGGTAAAAGCACCACCTGATTTTACTGCAACAACAAACTTACTATACAACTTGGATGCAGCTGTATTCAAATCTAAGGTTGTTGTCATCTTTACTGTTCCAGCCTTTGCAGCTACCGCACAGTAATTGGTTCTTGCACCAATGGCTGTCTCGTATGGCTGTAGTGCAAATAAATAGTAATTGTTATCATCACTTGGTACATTGGATACCGTAGTTGCTACCACCGTAACTTGATTAGCAGCACTAATAATACATTGATTAATTGTAACATTTCCGGTAGCTGAAACTGTCATCTGCATCAAGCAAACAAGAATCAAACATACCGCACCCCATAAGCTAAGTTTTTTCTTCATTCAAACCTCCAAAAATAATTTCTTTTCGCCTGTAAATATCAGACATTCGTATTTAAATTATACCATTTTTGCAACATAATTACAAGGTGTATGCAACATCTGTCCATAGCACACTTTTGTATAACGGCATACTCTAAAACAGAGTCGGAATATATCCGACTCTGTTTTTACGTTTCACTTTTCCAGAAACATTTTTACATATTTTATTGTAACCCTAAATCTGCCCAGCTTGTTGCTCCAATATATGGAAGTGCAAAGTTTGCATATGCTGAATTTGGATTATCCATGTTACGGAAAATTTCAAATGCAACCTTTGGTGTACCATTTACATCACGAATACCTACTGCCATACCATCATGAACAACCTCTGACATGTGATCAAGCTGTCTATGAATAATAACACCTTCAATAAATGGATTGGAAGATGTCAGCTTATATGCATACTGCATTGCTGCTGCCTGCATATTCTGGTCTGTCGGAAGCTGTGCATTCTGAGAAGTAAAGCCCATCTCCGAAATCAGGATATGTCGAACACTTCCGTCTGCCTTAAGGAGCTGTGGTAATGCCATGTGATTGGTAATAACATCCACATTAGATGGACATACCATCTTAGAATTATCTGCATGAGTCACAAGCTTCATTGCTGCGTATGCAGGTGGCAGATTCCAGAACTGACAATTAAATAATGGTACTGGATGAGGATGGATAGATAATCCCCAATCAATATCACCGGTAGTTTTAATGTTTGCTGCAAATGTATCTAATACCGTTCTTCCTGCATATGCATGTGGATTGGAATCTGTATGCGTCCATCTCTGGTCAATATTTAAGAATACTCTTGCACCAGAATTCTGACTCTTTATTGCATTGTAGCAAAGACGGAATTCTTTTGCATAGTATGCGGCAAACTGTTCTACACCCATATCTCCTGCAAAATGCCAAGGAGAATTGTTGTTAATCTCATTACCGATAATCCATGTATGAATAGTTCCCTTAGAACCTGAATAACGATTTGCAAGGAATGACATCAAAGCTGCAATCTTTTCTGTTCCTACAGGTTCTGATACATTCATTGCATAACAATTCTTTCCCGGAATACGAGCTAATGGTGGTACTAAGTCTGCTGTTGCTGCATTGAATGAGTTTTTGATAACCATAACCACATTAACGCCTTCTTTGGAAAGCAACTGGCATACTGCATCATATTCCGCAACAACTCCACCATTAAAGCTATAGCTTTTTCCATTATAAGTATAGTTTGCTCCACCTGCTGTGAAGAATCTGCTAATATCCAGCTCATATGCTGCATAGCCTGCACCCAAAGCACTTAAATCCTTTGAATACTGCCAATCAGCAGTTAACCCTTTTTTCGATCTTACAGGATATCCTGTTGCCTTTGTCGCTAATACTTCCGGATTCGTAATATACATCTCGTTACTTACCGGTACAAAAACACCGCCTTGCTGTGCTGCTACGACAAATCTAGAATATAACTTTGATGTTGCCGTATTAAAATTCAGAGGAGTATTAAACTGCACCATCTCTCCTACCGGTGCGGATGCACAGAAATCAACTCTTGCCCCAATACCTGCCTCATAAGGCTTTAATTCGAACAAATAATATAATCCCGTATCACTTGGTGCAACCGGCCCTGCCGCGATTACAACAACATCTTTTCCCTGAATCAAACAATGGCTAATTGTAACACTAGAACCTGCTGCTAAAACCGTTCCCTGCAACAGAAAGACAAACATCATTGTCAATGCAAGCCATAAGCTCCATCTTTTCTTCATTAGAATTCCCTCCATACTTTTTTGTTTTTTCCATACTCACAGAATAATACTGCGCTTGAAGTATCAATAGTATATCACTGTTGATTTTTTCAATCAATATTTAGTAAACATAAGAATTGATAGTTTTTATGTTTTAATTATTTTAAATAAGTGACAAATAAATTCCCATGGCTTTCAAACATCTGCGTTGCATCCTTCATTCCCATTTTATAGATTTTTCCATTATTCGGATTCATTACCACAATATTCAGCTCATTAAATCCAATCACCAACATGGCATCTGCATCCTCTAAGGTTACCAAAACAGGAATATCTTGATTCACGTAGTATAAAACTGCATCAAGAGTTACACCACTAAGCTCCAATATCTGCGTATCAAGCAAACTCTCTTCCAGTATCTCTATTGCCGTCATTCTATGATTCAACATATTTTGCACGTCTCTAGAAATACCCTCATAGGACAGTATGGTTTCCAAACAAACTGCAAGTGCTGACACATCTTCCTCCATGGAACTTCCCTTAATTGCCATAATCTGATTTCTTGTAGTTCGTCCGCTCTTCTTCCAAATGTATTTTCCATCTTCATTCACTACCGTACCAACATGCTCATATGCAAGATTAATTGCATCGGAAGGATGTGTAAAAGTTCCCATAATCCCATCTTTACCATATACATAAAAGCGCTCTACGGGATTTTGTACCAAAATTTCTAAGTCTCTTGTTCCTTCAAAAATAACCTCTTTAGGCTCTGTAAATTTCAGCTTTTTTGCTTCAATCGTCGCTTTTAAAACAATCTGCACAATTTTCTCATAATCCTGCGTTGCTACAATTTCGGATGAATTATGACCACTTTCTTCTATAATATTGTTTACGATTTGATCATCTACTATTTCCTGATATCCATCTCCGCTCTGATCCTTTTCTACTCGTTTCAATGTAATGAGATTATCCGTAACAACACTTCCTACTACATAGACACCAGGCTGTTCATAATTCTTTAGAATTTCTCCCTCTTCATTTTGGATATATACCGCATACATAGGAAAAGTAATGGATCCCGTAAAATCCTCTCTGATATCTGTATAATGAGCTACTCCATAAATCAAATCTTCTCCGATAAAACCCAATGGCATCAAACGTTTATTTCCATCTACACTAACCTCTTTTCGAAATCCAGTGTTTAGATTCATCAGAATCAGTTTTGTACAATCATACGCATTATCCGCATTTTGCCATACTAGCATCTCATCACTTGCTGAAACCTGAAAGTTTCCCTCTTGCAATCCTGATGCTACTTCACTATAACTCTGCTCACTAGTATGAACTGCCAAAATGGAACCATCCAAATAAAGGTAAACAGTACCATTCTTATTAATATAAGAAAGCTGTTCCACATCTGCCTTTAGTGCTGCAAAGGCTTTATTGCAAGGAATAAATATCCGCTCCTCTATCGTATTAAGCATTCCATTATATTCATAAATTTGTATTCCCGCTTTGCCTTCATGACGCCCTCTATTCATGTAACCATAGACCATAAATGTGACATTTCCAGTCTCGTCTACACTCAGAATCTTAATATCATGCTGATCATGATAAGTTCTGATATCTATATCATCATAAAAGCTAAAAAGATATGCCATTTTTTTATCTGCTGCATGATAACAGAATAATTGGTCTTCATTTACAAAAGCAAGATTACTTCCACCATCACTCTCCATCATCTGTACCTTGGCATCTCTTATCCCAAGCATAATCTTATTGCTAGCATAAACGTCTGCGTTGGTATCAAATATTTGATTCATCGTTCTATCAAAGTCAAGCAAATATACTCTATCGTTTGTATAACGAATTCGATAATATTCACTTATATTATAACGATACTCATTCTTACCCTTTACTGACTGTACAATATAACGCATTCGGATGGATGCTGTCTGATTATCTATCTCCTGAATGATACAATCCGGTTCTGTGAGCTTTGTAATCTGAAGATTGCCCCACGTTACCTGATTCAAGCTACAATGAATATCAACTTTACTAAATGTTGTATTATCTCCCTTAGAATTGGACTCTAAGTAAGAAACCAGTTCCTTTGCTTCCTCTTTATCAAATGTTTTTCCGTGAAAATCTTTTACAAACGCAAGCTTCTCTTTTGTATGAAATTCATCTGCGTCAATAATTCTAGTATAATATCGAATCATTTCTGTTGGTGTTTCCACCTTTAAAATCCAGTTATACTCCAGCCCCTTTTCAATCAAATCTTTAATATTAACGGTTGCCTTGATGGTATTCGTTTGTTCTACATAATTTGTAATTTGTGTACTCTCCACTAAGCGGGTTCCATCAATACTTCGTATTTCAAAGGACAAACTTTTGATTTCATTTTCATATTTCTCTATCGAAAAGGACAGACTTCTTCCTGTTTCCAACGGCGTAATCGTATCTCGTAATAGTCTGCCATCCATATCCTGGCGATATCCATATAAAGTATTAAATGATATATTTCCGTTCGTAATATGCACAATCGGAAGTGAAGCCTGCTCCATTGTCGTTGTCATATCTTCATTTCCCTGATTATACAAACTACTACTAATAAAAAGGGTACATAGAAACACAAGAATACAGACTGCTATTTTAATAATATATTTCTTCATCTTCTCTTTTTTTTACTCCCATTCCCTTATCACATACTCACGAGTGCAAAAGCCTCTCCAAAGTAGGACTTATCTGTAAAAATTCCTCTAACTGCTCTACACTTCCCTGCGCTTTATTCTGATAACGCATGCCCTGCTTCTTCACTGCACGTATTAAAATATTTTTGGGCGTATGTTCCATATCAATAAACTCTAAAATCTGTGTCTCATACCCCTGCATCTCCAACAAATTCGCACGCAACGCATCTGTAATCAATGCAGACATTCTCTCCTTGATTAATCCATATTTCAAAACCGGCTGAAGTTCCTTACAGTCTATCTGTTTATTTATTTCATGCTGACAGCACGGAACCGAAAAGATTACCTTCGCATTCCAACGAACAGCTTTTTCCAAAGCATAATCTGTAGCCGTATCACAGGCATGGAGTGTTACCACCATATCAACCTCATCTACACCCTCATAGGTACTAATATCTCCTACATGAAATGTTAGACCGTCATAACCATACTTTTTACTCAGGTTGTTACACTTCTCTATTACATCTTCTTTTAAATCAAGTCCTATGACACGGATGTCATATTGATTCACCACTTTAAGATAGTAATACAAAGCAAAGGTAAGATAAGACTTTCCACATCCAAAATCAATAATCGTTAACGTTCTGTCCTTCGGCAGACTCGGTAATATGTCACGAACAAATTCCAAATATCGATTAATCTGGCGAAACTTATCATACCTTGCATTTACAATCTTGCCTTCCTGTGTCTGTACTCCTAAATCAACCAAAAATGGCACCGGCGTATCCTTTGGCAAAACATACTGTTTCTTCTTATTGTGGCTCATTTCCTCAGTTGTAAGCTTCTTGGTCTGCTGATTTTTCTTACGATTTATTGTTACTTTTCCCTTTTTACTTACAAGAACCGTTACCTTTTCAGACTCTGACTCTAGCTCAAGCTGCTTAAAGTCCTCTTTCATCAAACGCACCATGTATTCTGACAACTCTGTTGGCTTGAAATTCTTGTGATAAGCTTTTGTTCCGATAAAACTCTCTGCCTGATAAGAAATCTGGTCTTTTACCATAACAGGACGTAGCTTTACCTTACTTATTTTATCCCGATTTATCGGATTACTTGCAATCGCAGAGTGAATCATTTCCTGTTTTTCTATATATTCTTCTATAAGCTTTTTAAGTTCTTCCATAACTACTCCTTATCAGCTGCCGCTAAAATACCATTCGTAATGGTTCCAATTGATATATATCTATCCAAAACTGCTCTAATATCTGTTCCTTCCTCAGCTGTTGTTGTTAAAATCCCACCTGCCGTCAGAACAAATCCATCTGCAAGCTCTTCCTTCTTCTCATAATAATCTCCATAAAACTGATGATTGGCCGAAATTCTGTTTTCTAAAATGCCTTTACACTCTTCTACACTACAATCTGGAATATTAACATTCCAAAGAGCATTCATAGGCAATTTTCTCCTTACTAAGTCCTCTATAATTGGTAATAAATATTTCTGTACCACATCATAATTACCATTTGCTCCACTAGAAAACGCAATTGCCGGAATCCCATTTGATAACGCTTCTACTGCAGCTCCTACCGTGCCGGAATACAAAACATCCTGCCCCACATTATATCCTATATTGATACCCGAAAATACAATATCCGGTTTTTCCGGCAACAAGCTGTATAGCGCAACCTTCACACAATCTGCCGGTGTTCCGCTCACACTATATGCATGGACACCTTCTACTGGAATCTGCCTCTCCTTCACCGTAAGCTCACCACAAATAGTAATGCGCTGTGACATTGCACTACACTGCGTATCCGGTGCTACTACCCATACCTCACCTAATTGTTTTGCAGCATTAGCCAAAATATGTATTCCCTTTGCATCAATACCATCATCATTTACTACTAATATTCTCATAGGACTTTCATCCTTTCTTTTCCTTATCACTTTTTAATCTTTTGTATTATAACACAGAAATCCCCTTGTGCACACTCACACAAGGGGATTGCTAAAATTTTAAGATTTAAAAATACCTTCTATTTTCTTTTCGTTGTCGTCTTGTTAGTATCTCATAATACAGCAAAACAGTCACCAGCTCCTGAATCCACATCCACTTTGAATCTTCCATTTCATCCGGTTGTTGCTGTTGCATTGATCTTTCTTCATTTTTCAGAACCTGAACAATACTTCGTACTAACTGTTCAAGCTGCCATTTGTCAGGATATTGATCATATATCATACTACCGTCGTAATCCATTTGATTGAGAATATCTCTCACTCTGACCTGATAACGCTTCGCATACGCCGGATACATCTGCTGTAAATACTCCAAGTCTTCTAACACGCGATCTTCACTAAGATGATTCCAGTTTCGATTAGGCTGATAACCCGGATAATTTGGAAATGGTCTATAATAATCCATTTTTTTATTCCTTTTTTATGATTATTATATGCATTCCTCTTATTCTTGGTTCAGTCTCTTAAAACGTTTTACCTGCGCTCCCATTTCTTCGGAAATCTTTTTGTTATTTTCAACTTCATTCTGAATTTCCATCATAGCGCCTACCAAATCAGAAGCATCCTCTGCAACCGTACTTACCGCTATCGTACTTTCATCGATTGTTGTTGCCATATTGGCCAGATTCGTATCCACAAATCTCATCGCCTCAGCCATAGTGTTTGCCTGAGTTGCAAATTCTACAAAGATCTCTTCCATCTTCTCTGCATCCTGCTGATACTGATTTGCAATTCCTACAAAGGCATCATAATCCTTCATTACATTCTTATCAACATATTCAAGCATCTTCTTTGCATTTTCTGACAGCTGCTCAACAGCTGTTACAACTACATTACTGATCTCCTGAATACGATTAGCCGTATTACTACTATTCTCTGCTAATACACGAATCTCATCAGCAACAACTGCAAATCCTTTTCCTGCTTCTCCAGCTCGTGCCGCTTCAATAGAAGCATTCAGAGCAAGAAGATTGGTCTGACTTGCAATACTTAAGATATCGTCAGTAAGATTCTGAATCTGTCCTACACTTCGACTTTCCTCTACAGAAACCTCTAACACCTTACCCATATTTTCAAATACACCTGTTGCTGACTGTTTACTGGTAATGGTTTCCTCACGCATGCTTCCT
This sequence comes from Lachnospiraceae bacterium, assembly GCA_036310845.1. Taxonomy (GTDB): domain Bacteria; phylum Bacillota; class Clostridia; order Lachnospirales; family Lachnospiraceae; genus COE1. The sequence goes on from JAXJRB010000172.1 coordinate 11,696, forward strand.
GCTCTTACCTTGATATCTGTTACCATGGTAACACCTTCATCTGCGCTTGTACTCATTCCCTGAACCTTCTCAACTACCTGCGAACTTCCATTTGAAATCTGCTGAATAGTTGCTGATACTTCCTGCATACTTGCTGCAAGCTCTTCTGTCGAAGAAGAAACATTTTTTATATTCTTATTCGATTCTTCTGTTTCTTTATTTATCATATCAATTGAATTCATCAATACTTCAGAATCATCACGCATTTGAATCATATACGACTGAAGTACTTCTAAAAAGGCATTGATGTCACTTGCCATCTGGCCGATTTCATCATTGCTTTTTATCTTAATTCTAACTGTCAAATCTCCATTGTCATTTCGGATAGCTTCTACAATTTCTTCAAGTTCTCCGCTTACCTTTTTAATCGGTGATACAATCATGGTTCTAGAAACAATAATAGCAAACACAGTTACTATCATTGCCAATACAACTAAAATAATATCAAATATATATGTACCACTAATTCTAATTTCCATTCGTTCCATGAGGAAATCTATATCAGAAGCAATATTCTGCATTTCTGCCGTATTTTCTACCATACTTTTATATCCATGAATTTCTTCTGTTAATGACTGATTATATTCTCTCAGAACATCATACGCCATAAGATTCAAATAGCACATCAAAAATGTAATAATACCCAGTACCACAAGTATCAGTACCATTTTTACACCTATGCTCGATTTCCCTTTTTTCATAGGAGCACCCCCTGTTCTACAAAATTTAAATTCAAAAAGGCCCTGACTTTTCCATCAGAACCTTTTCCTTATCATCTAAGTTGCGCAGCGTTTATTCTCGCTGTGGCTCTCATCAATGCCGCTTCTGCACGAACAACATCAACATCTCCACCACCACTTAATCTACTCTCCGCTCTCTCTCTTGCCGCCTTGGCTCTTTCTTCATCAATCTCACCCGGCCATTCGATAATCTCTGCAAGGATGGTCACTTCCTCCGGCAGAATCTGTACGAATCCGGCATGAAGCGCCGCATTTTTTACCGTTTCACCTTGTGTAATGGTTAAAATGCCAGGCTTCACGATAACCGTGAGCGGAATATGTCCCTTGTAGATACCTATTTCGCCCTCAGTTGTATTGAATTCCACCATATCCACATCTTCACTAAAGAATTCGCGGTCCGGTGTCACAATCGTCAGTTTAAACTTCTCTGCCATATGCACCGCTCCTTATTTATTCTGATAACGTGCTATAACATCATCAATTGTACCGGCATTTAAGAAGTAACCTTCTGGAATGTTATCATGCTTACCTTCCATAATCTCCTTGAAGCCACGAATGGTCTCTGAGATAGGTACATACTTACCATCTACACCAGTAAACTGCTCTGCTACGTGGAATGGCTGTGACAGGAATCTCTGAATCTTTCTTGCTCTGTTTACGACAAGCTTGTCATCATCGGAAAGCTCATCCATACCAAGAATGGCGATGATATCCTGTAATTCCTTATATTTCTGAAGAATCTGCTGTACACCTCTAGCTACCTCGTAATGCTCGTGTCCAACAATACGTGGATCAAGGATTCTTGAAGTAGACTCCAATGGGTCAACCGCCGGATAAATACCAAGTTCTACGATAGAACGTGATAATACGGTAGTTGCATCCAAGTGTGCAAAAGTAGTTGCAGGAGCCGGGTCTGTTAAGTCATCCGCAGGAACGTATACCGCCTGAACAGAGGTAATGGAACCATTCTTAGTAGAAGTGATTCGCTCCTGCAATGCACCCATTTCTGTCTGCAAGGTTGGCTGATAACCTACGGCTGAAGGCATACGTCCAAGTAACGCAGAAACCTCTGAACCAGCCTGTGTGAAACGGAAGATGTTATCAATGAATAACAATACGTCCTTTCCACCCTTATCACGGAAATACTCTGCCATAGTAAGTCCTGTAAGACCTACTCGCATTCTCGCTCCAGGTGGCTCATTCATCTGACCAAATACCATGGTAGTCTTGTTGATAACACCAGACTCTGTCATTTCATGATAAAGGTCATTACCTTCTCTCGTACGCTCACCTACACCGGTAAATACAGAATATCCACCATGCTCAGTAGCAATATTACGGATTAACTCCTGAATTAATACCGTCTTACCTACACCGGCACCACCGAATAAACCAATCTTACCACCCTTCTGATAAGGACAAAGAAGGTCTACAACCTTGATACCTGTTTCGAGTAATTCTGTTTCTGTTGCCTGATCCTTGAATTCTGGAGCAGGTCTATGAATCGGCTCAAAGCTTACTGCCTCTGGAGCCGGCTTATTATCAATTGCTTCACCCAATACATTGAAAATACGGCCTAATGTATTCTCACCTACCGGAACGGAAATAGGAGCACCGGTTGCCTCTGCATCCATACCTCTTACTAATCCGTCAGTAGGTCCCATGGCGATACATCTTACCGTATCATCACCTAAATGCTGTGCAACCTCTACGGTTAAGTAAGAATTATCCTGTCTCTTAATCTTAATCGCTTCGTTAATCTCAGGAAGCTCACCTTCCTTGAACTTAACGTCGAGAACCGCACCGACAATCTGGGCAACTTTACCTATTACTGTCTTATCTGCCATCTCTTATTATCTCCTTACTTTATTATCGAGTAGTCTGACAGACTACTCGTGCGCCGAACGCATGCAGCTTTACTGCAATTATTTTATGCGTTCATATGCATAGAATTATCATATATCACGTTGCGAAGCGCTACGATATTGCTTCCGCTCCGGCAATAATTTCTGTTAATTCCTGTGTAATCGAACTCTGTCTTGCTCTGTTGTAGAGAAGTGAAAGCTTACTAATCATCTCTTCCGCGTTGCTGGTCGCACTATCCATCGCCTGCATTCTGGCACCATTTTCACTGGCAACAGACTCTATCATTGCCCCGTAAATCAAGCTTGTGATGTACTTAGGAATGATAAGGTCAATCGCTTCTTCTGTTTCCGGTTCAAATTCCAGAACCGCCTTGCTACCATCGTCCTCGCGTTCATCCTCTACCTTAACCGGAAGCAGCTTCAACATGGTTGGTACATGAGTCACAGTATTCTTGAATCCCGTATATGCAACATAAATTTCTCCGATTTCTCCTGCCGCAAAATCATCCAGCACACGCTTACTGATTTTCATGGCATCCGCATAAACAGGCTCTTCTATCACGTCAGAATAATCCTCACGTACGTCATACCCCGCTTTTGCGAGTGCATCTCTACCCTTGCTTCCTATCGCATAGATTACCGTATCATCCTTCTTGAATTCATCATTCTTTACAAGCTTCACGATATTGGAATTGTAGCCTCCTGCAAGTCCACGGTTTCCGGTAATTACAATAATTCCCTTCTTCCCTTCGGAAGCCGCATTCAGATATGGATGATTAATCTCACCGGCTTTGGAAAGCATGGAAGCTACGGTATCATACATACAGGAAAAATACGTCTTAGAACGCTCCGCGCGTCCCTTGGCACGCTGTAGCTTTACCGTTGAAACCAGCTTCATTGCCTTTGTAATCTGCTGCGTACTTTGTACAGAGCCCTTACGCCTTTTTATATCTCTCATGGAAGCCATAAGAAAACTCCTTTCTATTTAAAGATGTCAGTAACTATTCAGTACCCTCATAGTTACAATCCCCACCTCTATTAACGAAAACGCTTCTTGAACTCATCAATTGCTTTCACAAGCTTTGCCTCTATCTCGTCAGACATAACCTGCTGTTCCTTAATAGACTGTGGAATCTCCGGATACTGAGCATCAAGGAATTCAAAGAATTCACTTTCAAATCTTGTAATATCAGCAACCGGTACATCTAATAGATATTTCTTTGTCGCAACGTACAGAATAATAACCTGATATTCTACTGGCATTGGTTTATACTGTGGCTGCTTTAAGACTTCCTTAATTCTTACACCCTGTTCCAGCTTCTCCTTGGTATCTGCATCGAGTTCAGAACCAAACTGAGCAAAGGATGCAAGCTCACGATACTGCGCAAGCTCTACTCGAATAGGAGCTGCAATCTTCTTCATAGCCTTAATCTGGGCAGATCCACCAACTCGTGATACGGAAAGACCTGCGTTAACAGCTGGTCTGAAACCGGAGTTGAACATTTCGGATTCCAGATAAATCTGACCATCCGTAATAGAAATAACATTAGTAGGAATGTATGCAGATACATCGCCTGCCTGTGTTTCAATAATTGGTAACGCTGTGAGTGAACCTCCGCCATATTCTTCGCTCATACGCGCAGCACGCTCCAAAAGTCTGGAATGCAGATAGAATACGTCACCAGGATAAGCCTCACGACCAGGTGGACGTCTCAAAAGTAAGGAAAGTGTACGATAAGCCGTAGCATGCTTACTTAAGTCATCGTAGATTACGAGAACGTCCTGTCCATTTTCCATCCATTCTTCACCAATCGCACAGCCCGCATACGGTGCAATGTACTGTAATGGTGCAAGTTCACTGGCTGTAGATGCAACGATAGTTGTATAAGACATCGCACCAAACTCTTCCAGTGTCTTTACGATATTTGCAACAGTAGAAGCCTTCTGACCAATTGCAACATAGATACATTTTACATTCTGACCTTTCTGGTTAATGATAGTATCAAGTGCAATAGCAGTTTTACCTGTCTGTCTGTCACCGATAATCAACTCTCGCTGACCTCTTCCGATAGGAACCATGGCATCAATCGCCTTAATACCTGTCTGTAATGGTGTATCAACGGATTTTCTGGTGATAACACCAGATGCAACTCTTTCAATCTGACGATATTTATCTGTCTGAATAGGACCCTTTCCATCAATTGGCTGACCCAATGCGTTAACTACTCTGCCAAGCATAGCATCACCAACCGGCACCTCTACAACTCGACCTGTTGTCTTAACGGTGTCGCCCTCATTGATATTACGTGCACTACCGAGTAATACAGCACCTACATTGTCTTCCTCAAGGTTCATTACCATTCCGTATACTTCACCTGGGAATTCAAGAAGTTCGCCCTGCATTGCCTTTTCAAGTCCATGCACACGAGCAATACCATCTGCCACCTGAATAACAGTACCTACATCAGATACTTCCAGGTCAGAGGCATATCTCTTAATCTGATCCTTAATCACAGAACTTATTTCTTCTGGTCTTAAATTCATTTGGATCTTCACCTTTCTTATTATGATAACTGGATTGCTAATAATTCGCGTTCCAGACTTTCTAACTTAGTTCGAATACTGCTGTCTACCACGCGGTCACCCATACGGATTACCATACCGCCAATCAGACCTTCGTCTACCTTATAATGACATTCGAGTGTCTCATATTTCGTGGTACTTAACAGCTTATTCTCTACATCTTTTTTCTGATTTTCCTGTAGCGGAATCGCTGTTGTCACATAGGCTACACCTATGTTTCTATATTCCTTTATACTGTCGATGACATATTTTAAGATCTCTTCAATCTCAGAATATCTGTCCTTCTCAACAATTGTTACCAGAAATCCAAGAAGCTCCTTATCCATCTTGTCACGGAAAATATTCTCCATAACAGTAAGCTTCTCCTCCTTAGGAATCTTTGGATGATTCATAAACTGCCCAAAGTCCTGATTCTCCTGAATCACCTTGAGAAGATTTGCTACTTCCTCCAAATAGAGACCTGTCTTATTCTCCTCAACAGCAAGCTCAAACAGCGCTTCGCCATATGTTTTGGAAACTAGCTTAGCCATGTGCTATCACCTATTTCTTTCAAAGTCTCTTCAATCAGCGTCTGCTGAACATTGGTATCAATATTAGCCTGTACAATCTTAGCTGCCATAACAGATGCAACAGCGATCATCTCACGCTTCACTTCATCTGTCATTTTCTTCTTCTCAAGTTCGGCTTCTACTCTGGCTCTTTCTACAATCTTTGCCGCTTCTTCCTTTGCTTCAGCAACGATTCTGGCTTCATTTTCTTTACCACGCTTGCGGGCATCTTCTAAGATTTCTTCCGCTTCCTTATCAGCATTTGCAAGCTTTTCTTCATAAAGAGCCTTTGTCTCTTCAGCACTCTTACAATCTGCTGCTGCCTGTTCCAGTTCTCCCTGAATCTTATCCTGTCTGTCCTTTAACATCTTTCTGACCGGATTGAACAGAAAATGTGAGGCAAACATAAACAGGAAAAACATGGCAATAATCATCAACGTAGCATCTGCCAATAACTGAAAGTCAAGGTCAAAAAGCCGGCTCATACCTACTGTTTCAGTAGCTAGTATCATGCCTTAAGCCCTCCTTTTTAAGTTCGTTTATATTCTTAATTAAGGTACTAATGGTTTTACGAATAACAGAAGCATAGCTACAAGTAAGCCGTAAAGACCTGTTGTTTCGGCTACCGCCTGTCCTAATAACATGGTTGATGTAACATCAGATTTTGCACCTGGGTTTCTACCTACTGCTGCTGCCGCATGTCCTGCTGCGATACCCTGACCAACACCAGGTCCGATACCTGCGATAACTGCAAGACCTGCACCAATTGCTGAACATCCTAAGATAAAGTTTGAATTGAATTCCATAAAATTCTTCCTCCTATTTAAACTTACTATATTTTTTTATGAATGGACTTTAGTCCATTCTTTTACACATTTCGTTAATCTTGCGTTTGCCTGTCAAACCTGCAAATGCATTAGATTATCTTAATGTGTTTTATTCTCCAATCGCGTCATTTACATACGTCATTGTTAACATTGAGAATACATACGTCTGAATTGCTCCTGAGAACAAATCAAAATACACATGCAATGCTGCCGGCCATGCCGTAGCAATCCATCCAAGCAATCCATAGATTAACGCCATCATAACCGTTCCTGATAATACGTTTGCAAATAAACGTAAAGACAAGGAAATCGGTACTGCAATATCACCGATTACATTAATTGGCGCCCAAATCGGCCACGGATCACATAAGCCCTTAATAACTCCTGACACCTTTTGATGCTTAAACTTATTGAAGTGAATCAGTGTAAAGGTTATTAAACCTAATGCCAATGTTACACCATAGTCAGCAGTAGGCGGACGTAAGCCAAAGAGACCTGAGATGTTGCTAAGTAAGATAAACATGAAAAGAATACCAATATAATTAGCAAATGCTGCTGCATTCTTTCCCATTACACCCTTAACCATATTGTCAAGCATCTCAACAATCAGCTCTACTACATTTTGGAAAGCTCCCGGGACTTCTGTTGCATGCTTTACTGCCCTGTTTGCCAGCAGGCAAAAGATTACAAGCATCATCATAACGATGAAAAGGCATGCATGCGTTGTTGTTATCCATACAGTTTGACCAAAGAATTCATATTGGAAAATTCCATGAACCATAAAGTCAATCTCATTTGAGGATAACAGGATTCCTGTTCCCATAAACTCACCTCCTTAATTTATTTCTTTATTCAGTTTTCTTTTTTTGAGACAGCTTTTGGAAAATCGGTTGAAGATAGGCGGATATTTTTAGTCCCATCACACCTACAAAAGCCGCAATCGGATTCCCTATATTCGTCATCATCAGTATCCCCAAAATCAATACCACTATCAGATATCGGATTATGTTCTGTCTCGTTGCTACTGCCTGCGCCCCCTTTGCATCCCTATCCACTGCACTATTCAAAGAAAATGCCATATGGAAAGCCATAAAAATTGCCGTTAGCACTCCTATCCAGAGTCCTATGCTGTAACTTGCCTTTTCTGTTACGAGAAAGATACCTGCCAGCTGGCTTACTGCTCCAAATAGCACAATCCCCAATAGTAAACCAGGCAAGGCGCTGTTAATGCTGCTGATTTTCTTAATCATCTTCTTTCTTTTCATCTCCTGCTATATTGACTTTTGTCTGATTGTTCTGCAAACTCTTTCTGCGCTTGCGTTCCATTGTGTCATCCTGTGTCTGAAAAATTCTCTTTGACAAGATAAAAACATTTCGGAAACCTGCCAACGCACCAATGAAAAATAATGCAACAAACAGCCAGGAGGTCTGAAGCTTCTCGTCTAGATACCACCCCAGAAAAGAGCATAATAAGATTGGTACAAGCATTGTGATTCCAAACTGGGTAATCATTGCTAATGACTGATACACTGTCTTATGATATTTCATCTCTTACCTCCATTCGGTCATGCCCCAAATACCTAATCTAAATTATACAGAGTTTTTAGATATCTGTCTAGTAAATGGATGTTTTTTCTATTTTTTTTGTGCACTTCCTCTAGTTTTTTATTTTTCATTCAAATAAAATTGGCATTTGCGTGCTGAACACAGAAGTGCTATCGTATAATTATAGCAGTAACCATTCGTTATTAGTATAAAAAGGTTTGGTGAATTTTATGAAAGAAAATCCCATCATTTATAGAAAACGCATGATTCCGGAAGAATGCATTCTTCTAAAAGACGATATCTTACTCGAAGTCACCGATGATATCATTGTCACAAAATGGAATACGCTGAAACCCAAGCGTGAGCTTGATCATGGCTTTTCCTGCTATTTTTTAAAGCAGGGATTCAAGGTCAGCAAATTCTATCGTGCTGACAACTCTCTAATGTACTGGTACTGTGATATTGTGGATTATGATTATAACGAAGAGACCAACACGCTAATCGCAACCGATTTGCTCGCTGATGTGATTATCTATCCTGATGGCTTTGTAAAGGTCGTTGACTTGGACGAGCTTGCACTCGCTGTCGAGAAAAAAATATGTGAGCCAGAGAAAATCACACTGGCATTGAAGAATTTAGACAATTTGCTGAATTTGATTTATGACGATAAATTTGATGTGCTGATGGCATATATAGAAAAGTGGGACAGGTAAATTGTCCCACTTTTCTTATTGTTCTATAAACACATTGCCATATATGGTGGAATGCACACAATATCTTCCTTCCATGACAAATTTCTTGGATGAATAATATAGCACTCACCTATTCGTTCACGATATTTCTCTTGAAACCTCTTTAGTGATTTCACCGTATATCGTTTTCCTGATTTTACTTCAATAGGATACATCTTGTATTTTAACTTACTGTTATTTGAAATGATAAAGTCTATTTCTACATCATTTCTATGTTTTTCCTCATTATAATGTGTATAGAAATATAATTTATGCCCATTTGCAACTAACATTTGGGCAATTATATTTTCAAAAAGCATACCTTCATTCAACGCTAATTCATTTCCCAATATCTGTTTATATACTTCCTCTTCCAAAATATCATTTTCATCAAAAGCATGACTCAAGAGCAATCCGGTATCACCCATATAGCATTTTATATAGGAACGGGTTTCATTTACAGATAATCCAACATTAGGATCATTACATAAAAAACATTCATTGGCTATCATAGAATCCGCAAGCCAGAAAAACGTATCTTCGTATTGTTCTGCTACACTTCCCTTCCCAATCTCTTTAAATACTACTCGTTTTTCCTATTCGTCTTGCCCCCTCTATTAAGATTGCTTTTGTACCTTTGCATTCTTCTTTCCATTCCAATAACTTATTATATATTTTTCTTTGTAAAATCACACAATTCACCTCTTTAATAATTATGCGCACTTTCAATTCTATTATATTTTTGATTATGCGCGCTTATATTATACCTCAAATATACAACTATGCGCAATCTTATTAAGTAGTAAATACCCAAAGTTATTTACCAATATATAGCAGAAAAAGACAACATATTAAAATTTCGTGATAAATAATCCATAAACATTTTTAAATTCCGTGATATAATAAAATCAACAAACCAAAAAGGAAGTGTCATTAGAATTATTTTCAGATAGAAGTAAAATCATCAAATTATAAATCACACAAATCGTTTGACTATCTTCTCAAAAAATATCAGCTCAAAATGGAGGATAGATATATTATTTATACGAAGGATTTGAAATATGAGGAAGGAATCACATATATTCCTATTTATATGACTGCTTTCATTTAGAAATCGAAAAAGTGGGACTGGTAAACTGTCCCACTTTTACTAATTACTTAACTCTTCTAAATATGTTTCTCTATATACATTATCCATCTTTGCATCAAAATGTTCGGGCAATAAGCTTTCATCAATATACTTCCAATATTCCAAATCATAGAAGAAATTACAGAAGAATAACTCCACATAGGTTATAGACTGTTTCTCATCATCACGCAACGCATATACCATTCCATAATGCTGGTCTAAAACATCCATCGCTTGTACATCATACTCCGAAAATCCTGTCGCTCCGTATTCACCTATATATTCTTCAATGCCATATTGCTTTAGTCTTTTCAATTCACGCTGATATGCCTGCTCATCATACGTTACCTCCAACCAAGCTATGTACTGTGGATCCCATGGATTATAATAAACCATTTGAAAATTACTTACATTCAAATCCTCAATCGTACTTGGAAATATATTTTCGTGCTCTCCTGTTTTAAAGGTATACTGCTCATCCACATTCTCACCAATTACGCGCTGATACATATCAAGGTCGGTTGTTATTTCTACCTTACTGGAAAGATAGGATAATTCCACAATTTTTAACAATCCCCCACCTACAATCAGATGAGCAATCATAATAATCGCCACTATGGCAACAAATATGACTATATAGTTTCGCACAGATTTTTGTTTCATTCCCTCATCCTCCGCTAATAGAAATAATCCAATAAAACAATCCTATGATTCCTATCTGTTTTTCTTTTAGAATTTTGTTTATGTATTCTATTTTTACCTCACTGGATTTCGAACAATAGAATTCTTTATATCTACCACTTCCAACATCTTGCTTTACTCCGTCAATATATACATTACATTCATAATTTTCTTGCCCGAATATTTTATCCTTTATGCTAATTTTCATTTTCTTCCCCGAACTAATATCTCTTTATGCTCACTTTTCCACTATACTTCCCTACAAACTCACTACATGTCATAGTTAATGTATAGGTATCATCATAATCAAAAACTACATATGCTACTAATTCTTTCGCTTTCGGAAATTGTTTTACAATATTTCCATTTGAATCACTTAATACAAAAGTAATTGTTCCATTTTCAATCTCTGTTTTTATATCAGCCCTCACTCTCATGCCTTCATTTCCTTGAAATGAAAAACTAGAGCTATAAGAATCTGCTTCTTGGACAATTTTTTTCATATTCCCAAGCGACTTCCATCTTGCATCTAAAATGAAATCACCTATTATTAGCACTAAAATTATCACTATTATTATTTTTAACAATACTTTCATTTTCTTATTCATAATTTATCTTCCTAATTCATTTTATTTTATCCACTTCTTCATTGCCTTTTTAATAGAGTAATATAGCAACATTTCACAAAAAATAAAAATCAAAGTACACATCACAATATACTTACCCAAAATAAATCCGAGCAAAACATCGTCAAATTTTTTTTGAATAACACAACATGCGATAATTAGTAACGGAACAACTACCAATACAGATAATCCACCATTAGTACTTATTTCTCTTCGTAACATGTTAAATAATGATTTTTTATCTCTCCCAATGCTCATCAATATATAGTAATCTCTTTTCGTTTCCAGTACATCAAGAAATTGATTCAAATTTATAATAAAACAGATTGTCACAAAGAATAAAAGCGAAATATTTGTCTGTATATATCCCATAATTCTATCTAATTCTAAACTTATAATCGTAGTTTTCGTATTTTGAAATACCTCCCCAAAAATGTATGAACATGACGAAATTCCAAAACAAATATTTAAAATGGTATACACGAACTGTTTACTCCTGCTTTTTCTTAATATATTTCCCACTAAATATAATCTGTTTTTTTGCATTAACCACTTACTTTTTCTGATTAACGCAAGCACATCATAAAACAGCATAATCAACATATATACCATCCCTACTACGAGCAAAAACACCAACGACAACATCTGCTCTATATAGTTCAAACTTACTATATATAATACAAAAAGAAAGATTAATAAAACAATCTTCTGTTTCATATTATTACATTTTCTGTTTCCTTCACTTTTTTTCTTTATCGCAAGAAGGTCCTTTATATTATTTTTATCAACAAAATACATACATACAGACACTGTATATATGCAATAAATCAAAAAATATACTATTGTTGTCTCTATTGTTTTTGTTGTCACCTCTATAAAAGTACTTAATTCCATTTTTCCAAAGACGCTAATATAGGAATAAACAATTGCTAACGGCAATCCAACCAAAAGAGCAAGTAATAAGATGCCTAGATTCTCTGCAATATAAATCCCTTTAACTCCATTTTTACTTATTCCTATTAACAAATATATAGAAAATTCTTTTCCTTTTATAACTAACATAAGCCTAGTTATATAATATAAAACAATAAATGCAACCAATAAAATAATTATAGGTAACGCATTTGAAACTAGTATCTCTTTATATGAGTTACCAATGAAACTTCCGACATAAAGGAAAAACATAATTGATATATCAAAAAACCAAAAAATAATATAATTTGATATTGTTTTATAAATATTACTCCATATCAGCTTGCTAAATTTCATTTGAATCCCTTTCCAACAGCTCCTCAAGAATATCGGCAAAAAATTTCTCTCGTTTTTCTTCCCCTCTATCCATCTCTTTTACAATTCTTCCGTCATTCATAAAATAAATTTTCTTACAATAACTTGCTGTTAAAGGATCATGTGTTACCATAAGTATAGTTACTTTAAACATATCATTCATCATTTTTAATGTCTTTAGCAAAGCTCTTGATGCAGCTGTATCTAATGCTCCGGTTGGCTCATCCGCCAATATTATACTTGGTTTTTTTACCATTGCTCTGGCACATGCTACTCTCTGACATTGACCACCTGATATTTCATGAGGATATTTTTCCAGAATATCTTGTATTCCTAATTCTCCTGCTATTTCTAAAACTCGTTCCTGTTGTTCCTTCTTACTAATTTTCATAAATGTTAATGCAATAATAATATTTTCATATACTGTTAAACAGTCTAATAAGTTATAATCTTGAAATATAATACCTATATTAGAATTTCTGAAATCTGCTATATTCTTGCCTTGTAACTTTGAAATATTCACACCACCATATTCAACAATTCCTTCATAATCATTGTCTATCGTAGAAAGAATATTCAATAATGTGGTCTTACCCGAACCCGAAGCTCCCATTATGCAAACAAAATCCCCTGCATTTATATCAAAAGTGATATCTTTTAAAACCATTTTGTTATCATATTGTTTAGATACATCCTTAATATTTATCACTTTATAACCTACTTTCATTAAGATTTTTTAAATAGCATAAACTATAAAAATAGCCTTTATTTTCAATCAATTCATTAAAACTCCCTACTTCAACAATTTCGCCTTCATTGATTGCAATAATTTCGTCATATTTATCTGCCATTTCTTTATTAATTCTATGAGCTATTGCTATAATCATTTTAGGTGTTTCCAATATATTTTTTTCAATTGATAATGACAACCCATTCTTTGAAATTCACTAATTGCCATTCCATTTCCTAACGCATTTTTTAATAGTCCAGCCCAGACTGATGTCCCACTTACCAATGCATTTGTTACAGCACCCCCTTATTTTTTTTGATTTTTGTGCTTTACTCCTGCATGCATTCAGTCGTAAATATATGTAAATTTTAAGATTAACACCACATAGAACCAATTACCAAAACCAATATTTCTTCTTTACCACAAGATACCGTAATTTCTGCTGTACCAAGTGTTTTTCCTGTCAGTCTGCCAAGTGCATTGACCGATGCCACATTTGGATTATTTGACTCATATTTGAACTCTACATTTGTTGCATCTGCTGGTATCACTCCCACGTTCAGAATCTGAGATGTCCCTATCACGATTTCCTTTGGACAATCTCCTAAATCAAGCTCTTTCACTTCAATCTCTGTATTTTGTACTTCTTTTACAGTTAATGTTCTTATTTATCGTTACTCCATTTAACAATATAATATGTTATCCAAAAACCAATCCAAACCATTACTATATATATAATTAACATTATCCAAAAAGATCCATTAAAAAACAAATTTGCCACTGTTTTAGCTATAATCAATGAAACAATAGAAAAAAATAATTCAATAAACTTCTCTATATTTTTCAATCTTTTTCACCTCAAAACACTTTTCTTATTCCATAGAATCCTCTGACAAAGTATCATAACAGATACTCTGTCAGACAAATCCTTTAATACCTTACTCAACTTTCCCACTAGTAAAGTTGGAGAATACGCTTGATAATTCAAGCAAAATAATTTAACAAATTGGTGTATTGACATAAAAATAGCACCAACTCTTTGATATAATAAGTTCACCACAAACAACATTACAC
>JAXJRB010000173.1:0-20934 GCA_036310845.1 Lachnospiraceae bacterium
GCAGTGTCTTTTGTTGAGTAATAGGAAATTGCTGTTACGTAGTGAGAATTAAACAAGAATTTCGTAAGAAATTCTTGCCAAAGTGTGTGCGCTGGCACGCACTATTTTTAAGTAATAGGAAATTGCTGTTACGTAGTGAGAATTAAACAAGAATTTCGTAAGAAATTCTTGCCAAAGTGCGTGCGCTGGCACGCACTATTTTAAGGTATGATATAGATCATCTGTTAATTTACAAGTACTAGAAAGGCTTGAGTGTTTAGATGGGAAACATGTTATATAGGCAATATCCTCTGTATAAGGGCGGTATGGAGATTATGATACCTTCACACTTGCATATGTTAACAAAGGAGAATCATACAAGCGGTCAGAAGGCTCGAATGGGAGATACGTTCATATCCAATTATAATTGGTTGTCGGAAGATAGGCGTGTAGTAATTAATGTAACAAGCGGAAATGAGGTTTTGCAGGATAAGTTACTACAACGTTTGCAGGAATATTATGATGGCTTTAAGGCACAAGTTAGTGAATTTGCGTGTTTAAAGGTTGTGAAGAGAAGAATTAATGGATATGAATATGGTGAATTACAATATAGCTCGCAAATGATGGGATATGAGTTCTTTACGATTTTTATATTAGGAAGCTATGAAGGAAGAGAAATCATTCTCACACAGCAGTGTATGGAGAGTGATAAGAAAAAATGGATGCCTATATTCATGAATATTTCAGAATCCCTTAGAGTAAAGAGAAAGAAGAAGGAGGAGCAGATATGATTGTAAAGGAAAATGAAAAACAGCTATCCTTTTTGTTTCAGGAGAAAGACTCTTATTTTGAGATGGGGTATCTGATTTTAAAACAGGCAAATCTTGCAGGAATGCTTCCTTATAAGAGAATACAACAGAATGGAAGAGAGAAGCTGTGCTTCCAGATTGGTGAAGTGGATAAGCTGTCACGGACGCTTCCTAGATTATCAGAAGACGAAGTAATTGATGTACTCTATGCAGTTGTTTTTATGACACAAAGGGTAGAAGAGAACGGATTTATGAAGAAGGAATGCATTTGGTGTCGGTATGAACAGATTTATATGGACAGAGGTTCACACAGTCCTATGTTTGCGGTATTACCAATCACGCAAGAGTTTCGTTATGCAGATGGTTCAGACTGGATGATAGGGTTTGAAGAGAGTCTTTGTAAAATTACAGAATATCTTTCAGCAGGGAAGCAACAGCGGGTACAGCAGTTAATAAACCACTATAAGACGGGAAAAATGAGAGCTGATGAACTATTGGAGAAAATTAATCAGCTTGGAAATGGTATGTCAGGATTGTTGGTGGATAGTGCGGATGAGGATATAAAGGATAAGCCAAATAGACTAGAGCTTGTATATGCGGGAAGCGAGGGGACGTTTTCGTTTCAAATGGAAGAGGAAGACTTTGTTATAGGAAGAGGTACAGAATCGAATGGAGTGTTAGGGGTATCTATGAAGGTTAGCCGTAGACATTGTTTGATTACGAAGATAAATGGTAACTATTTTGTACAGGATTTGGATAGTGCCAATGGAACCTATGTAAATGGTACACAGATTCCAGCCTATGAGCTAATGGAGCTGGAACATAATGATGTGTTGGGTATAGCGGATGTGGAGCTTAGGGTGCTACTTCTAAATAAAATGGCATAAAAAAGTGTTTGCTCAGCAGCAAACACTAGCAAGAATTTCTGTCGAAATTCTTGTTTAACTTCCACTACATAACAGCAATTTCCTAACGAATAAAAACAAGGCAGTGCTAATCATGGTGTTTCATGAGTGGTACTGCCTTTTTGCAGCTTCGATTTCAGCAGCTTTACGTTCTTCATCTTCTTTTGCTTCACGAAGAAGCCGTTCATAGATGAGATTAGCTTCTTTAATGATTTCATCTTGTTCTGGCGGGAGTGGAACGGTGGAAGTATTGATATTAGCAGATGTATTTCCTAAGAGGAAATCGATATTTGTCTGAGAACTAGAATTATGCATAATCTGATCCAATATGGATTTGGTATCGTCATCCACTGGTCCTTGACCGTATAAACCGGAATAAGAACCGGTCGTTGCATTGTACGAATCATCAGGAATATCTGATGTTTCATTATTTTGTGTATTTTCTAGAAGGAGACGTTCTTTTTCTTCTTCCTTTAAGCGGGCGGCTTCTTCCTCTGCCTTGGAAGGCCATATTTTTACAGCATCCGTATTATAAGCAACAAACCACCACTTAATAACATTCCCATAGAATTTCCTAAAAAAATAAGCAGTTTGTGGATTCTTCATAATATTTTTACCTCTTTCAAAAGTAGCTTAGTTCTATTTTATCACAAATAGAAAAAAAGCAAAACGAAAAAGTGAAAATAATTTTAAAATAGCACGTAAATCAATAAAAACCCACATTCTGCGGGCTTTTATCAGATAAATTTATTGAATTGTACGATTCATTTTCTTCAAGGCAGTATCAATTTCTTCAGCTTTTGCAATAATTTCAGTATATTTCTCCGCAGTTGTTGTAGAGAGCTTACCCATTTCACCTGCTACAATGTTGAAACCGCGCCCGGCATCACCAGCTCGAGCAGCTTCGATAGAAGCATTGAGGGCAAGAATATTCTGTTTGGAGGAGATTTTTGTTAAATCCTGAACCATAAGCTTGATTTCTTCTACGTTTTTCATGGTAGCATCCATTAAGTCTAAAGTATCCATATATTAGGCTCCTTTCTGGATAAAAAGTATCGAAAAGTTAATGCTATAATAGTTGTCTTAGTATATTATAACACAAAAAAAAGAAGTGAATAAAAAGACTGAAAATAATAACAATAATTCATAAGAGATTAGTAATAAATAAAAAATAAATAAAATATCATTATAATGAATTGACAAATAACATTACGGTGTTATATTGAGTGTAGAACAAATAAAACAATACGGGTAGGAGTATACTTAAACTCTTAGGAAATGGAGGAGAGATTATGAATATTCAAAAATTCACACAAAAGTCAATTGAGGCAATAAACACATGTGAAAAACTCGCTGTGGAGTATGGAAATCAGGAGTTGGAACAGGAGCATCTTCTCTATGCACTTCTAACCATTCAGGATAGCTTGATTTTGAAGCTGATAGAGAAGATGGAGATTCATAGTGAACACTTTATCGGGCGCGTGGAAGCGGCCTTGCAGAAGCGTGTAAAAGTACAGGGAGGACAGCCGTATATAGGACAATATTTGAATAAAGTATTGATTACAGCGGAGGACGAGGCAAAGCGTATGGGAGATGAATATGTTTCGGTAGAGCATATCTTCCTGGCCATGATACAAAATCCGAACAAGGAGATTCAGGAAATCTTTCGAGAATATGGGATTACAAGAGAACGTTTTTTGAAGAGTCTTTCTGAAGTCCGTGGAAATCAGCGTGTTACTAGTGATAATCCGGAGGCAACCTATGATACTTTGGAGAAGTATGGGCAGGATTTAGTAGAGAAGGCAAGAAAGCAAAAGTTGGATCCGGTAATAGGAAGAGACCATGAGATTCGTAATATTGTTCGTATTCTTTCAAGAAAGACCAAGAACAACCCAGTATTAATTGGTGAGCCGGGTGTTGGTAAGACAGCAGTGGTTGAAGGGCTGGCACAAAGAATTGTAAGAGGTGATGTTCCTCAGGGATTGAAGGATAAAAAGATTTTTTCGCTTGATATGGGAGCACTTGTAGCAGGAGCAAAGTATCGTGGAGAATTTGAAGAGCGTTTAAAGGCTGTATTAGAGGATGTAAAGAATAGTGATGGGCAGATTATTCTGTTTATTGATGAGCTTCATACGATTGTTGGAGCAGGTAAAACAGATGGTGCGTTGGATGCCGGAAATATGTTAAAGCCAATGCTTGCAAGGGGGGAGTTGCATTGTATAGGAGCAACTACATTGGATGAGTATAGACAATATATTGAAAAGGATCCTGCATTGGAAAGACGTTTCCAGCCTGTTATGGTAGAAGAACCAACCGTTGAGGATACCATTAGTATTTTGAGAGGATTAAAGGAACGTTACGAAGTATTCCATGGTGTAAAAATTATGGATAATGCGTTAGTAAGCGCGGCGTCATTGTCTAATCGTTATATTTCAGACAGATTTTTGCCAGATAAGGCAATTGATCTTGTAGATGAGGCTTGTGCCATGATTAAGACAGAGTTAGATTCTATGCCGGCAGAGCTTGATGAGATGCAGCGTCGTATTATGCAGATGGAGATTGAGGAAGCGGCACTGAAAAAGGAAGATGACAGACTAAGCAGGGAGCGTTTAGACGCATTGCAAAGAGAACTTGCAGAGCAGAAGGCGGACTTTAATAATCGAAAGGCACAATGGGATAATGAAAAGGCATCGGTAGAAAAGCTATCAAGACTTCGCGAGGAGATAGAAGAGATCAATAACCAGATTCAGATTGCACAGCGCGAGGGGAATTTGGAAAAAGCAGCAGAGCTTAGCTATGGAAAACTCCCAGCGATGAAGCAACAGCTCGAAATCGAAGAGGAGGCTGTTAGAAAAAAGGAAATGGCTTTGGTGCATGAGAGTGTATCGGAAGAGGAAATTGCAAAGATTATTTCCAGATGGACGGGAATTCCTGTGGCAAAGCTCAATGAGAGTGAGAGGAATAAAACACTTCATTTGGACGAGGAACTGCATAAACGTGTCGTAGGGCAGGATGAAGGAGTTACGAAAGTAACAGAGGCAATTATTCGTTCAAAAGCGGGAATTAAAGACCCAAGTAAGCCAATTGGTTCATTTTTATTTTTAGGACCAACTGGTGTTGGTAAGACTGAGCTCGCCAAAGCATTGGCAGAATCTCTTTTTGATGATGAGAGCAATATGGTTCGTATTGACATGAGTGAATATATGGAGAAATATTCAGTGTCACGATTGATTGGAGCGCCTCCGGGATATGTAGGATATGATGAAGGTGGACAGCTGACCGAGGCGGTTCGTAGAAAACCATACAGTGTTGTGCTGTTTGATGAGGTAGAAAAGGCACATCCGGATGTATTTAATGTATTGCTTCAGGTACTGGATGACGGAAGAATTACAGATTCTCAGGGAAGAACGGTAGATTTTAAAAATACGATATTAATTATGACTTCTAATATCGGCGCACAATATCTGCTTGAGGGAATAGAGGATAATGGTGAGATTCGAAAGGATGCGCAGGATTTGGTTATGAATGAACTGCGAATGCATTTTAGACCAGAGTTTTTAAACCGACTGGATGAGATGATTCTGTTTAAGCCTTTGACGAAGGATAATATAGGTGGAATTATACATCTGATTATAGAAGATTTGAATAAGCGATTGGCTGATAAAGAGCTTCGTATTGAGCTTTCCGAGGAGGCTGAGCAGTTTATTGTGGAAAATGGTTATGATCCGGTTTATGGTGCAAGACCATTAAAGCGTTATATACAGAAATATGTGGAAACACTTGTAGCGAAGCTGATTCTGGCAGATGAGGTAAGCGTTGGAGATACCATTTTGATAAAAGTAGAAGAAGAGCAGTTAAAAGCGGTCTGTAAGTAAAAATAGTACGTGCCAAAAAGGGATGAATCAGTTTGATTCATCCCTTTGCCATTTCGAGATTCGTGTCGGTATGATTTTTAACAATACCATGATCGAGTAGGAAGTCCTTCCATACGGTATAAT
The DNA here is from genome assembly GCA_036310845.1 of Lachnospiraceae bacterium. Taxonomy (GTDB): domain Bacteria; phylum Bacillota; class Clostridia; order Lachnospirales; family Lachnospiraceae; genus COE1. Next base: position 5,692 of record JAXJRB010000173.1, read on the forward strand.
ATTGCGCTTTGATATGTATCTGGTCCCAAGTGAATTCAGGAATTAAAGCACCGTTTTCGCACAGAGAGCTTTGATTAATATCAATATAAAAGGTATCCTTCTGGTTAGCAAGTGTTGCAATCAAATCATTTCGTGAGGAGATGCTTTCATTGGTAATTCCTTCATTGCTATCTGACTTAGACTGGGTTACAAGCAGGTTGCTTTCAATGAAAATAAGTGCTTCAGGTTGAAGCTTCCGAATGTCTTCCACCACTTCACGATATAACTCATAGAAGGATTCGGGGGTACCATAGCTGCATTCATTAATACCAACCATCAGATAAACTTTACCAAAGGATTCTGTTTGCAGGACTTCTTGGATGGAAGTCTTTTTATCCTTATAGGTTATCTTTGGCTTTGTATAATCATAGATGGAAAGTGAGGTCTTACACAAAAAGGTAGCATTTTCAATACCAGAATATTCGCTGATTCCTACGGTTCTTGAGTCGCCAATAAATACAGCATCCTGAAAATAGTCGTCTGTTACCTGTGTAAAAGAATAGGTTTCAGGAACAGATGTCAAATCATTTGTAATCGCAATATCTGTTTCAGGTAACACATTTGTTTTGGAATTGCTTATGTCCAAAGGCAGAGAGGAATCAGTAGTTGCTGTTTCTTCTGTTATATTTGTAGCAGTTGCCTCTGACAAAAGAGAATCATTTCCTTGCGGAGAGGTGTCAGACTCTTGAAATAACAGTCCATCGTGTATCCCCATCATAGCCGTGGTAAGCGGAGGATTTTTTGCAGAATAGCTTTCTGCTTCGTGATAGTGAACCTGATTCCAATAAATACCAAGTAAAGAAAACAAAAGGCTGGAAAGCAGAATGCAAAAAGTTAAAATGTAATGTTTGATAGAATTCATTTTCACACACTCCTTAAAATCGAAAATATAAAAATGGATTGTTTAAGCCGATCGATAAGTAGTATATCGCATACCAAAAAATAGCAAGTGATATACCGGTATTAAGTAGTTTTTGCTCCAACTTTTCAGCCAATTTTTTCGGATATTCGGTGCAAAAAAATAGACAAATAAGTAAAAGTGGTGCATAAGTAGAGATGTATTTTACAAAATCCAAAGAGTTCAAGCTGTTACCAATACCAAAGAATGGGAACATTCTAGCAAGGTAAATTCGTAGTTGGCTAAAATCACTAATGGCAAAAATAGTCCAGCTAATTAATATATACAAAGTCATATATGCATGGGAAAGAAGCTTTGCAATAAAATTTTCTTTTCTAAGAAACGTAAGTAACAGATTTTTTTCGATTATCTGTAAAATGAAAATCAACAGTCCCCAAAGAATAAAATTCCAGTCGGCTCCATGCCAAAAACCAACAAAAAACCAGACAATAAGCAAATTACGTAGGGTTGTGAAACGACCCTTTCGATTGCCGCCAAGCGGAATGTAAATATATTCTCGGAACCATGCACCGAGGGTAATGTGCCAGCGTCTCCAAAAATCTGTTACACTTCTTGCTGTATACGGATGATTGAAGTTAGCAGGCATGTGAAAACCTAGCATTTTACCAAGACCGATTGCCATCAAGGAATAACCCCAAAAATCAAAATAGAGCTGCATCGAATAAGAAACGGCGCCAAGCCATGCAAGAGGTGTAGAGATGCTCTCGTAACCAATCATGCATACTTCATTCCATAAGGTTCCTATTTGATTTGCTAGAATGACCTTTGAGCCAAGACCTAGGATAAAGACTTTTAGTCCTTCATCCAAATTGTCAATGGATAATTTGCGTTTTTCTAAACAGTCACGAATATCCGAGTATACGACGATAGGACCTGCAATAAGTTGAGGAAACATACATAGGTACGCTCCAAGATTAACAAAAGAGGTTTCTACAGGAACGGTTTCACGATAGACGTCTACAATATAGGATACAATCTGAAAGGTATAAAAGCTGATGCCCAGTGGAAGTACTAGGTTTAATAAGCTAAATTGCAGATTGCTACCGTTTTCGTGCAAAACAAAGTTAATGTTTTCTAAAAAGAAATCCATGTATTTGAAATAGAATAGAAGTCCAAAATTATAAAGCAAGGCGAGAATGAGTAGTAATTTTTTTCGGATAGGATAATTGTTGCAACGTGAAATTAAGAGTCCGAATAAATAATTTACTAAAACAGAATATAGAATTAGAAACAAATAGGTAGGCTCACCAAGCCCATAAAATAAAATACTACCAGCAAAGAGCAGGCCATTGCGATATTTATCTGCAAAGCAGTAGTAAAGCACTAAAAAAATAGGTAAAAATAAGAACAAAAATTCCAAACTACTAAAAACCATGATATTTCCCCCTATAAATCATGATTGGTTCCCCGTAAATATGTTATGTCATTTTAATAAAATTATTATAGCAAAAGAAGAGTGAAAATTCCACAAAATATTACAAAAATTACGACAATTTTTGAGTTGCATAAGACTTGGAGTTTATGTTACTTTTATTTAGTGGAAAACGACGGTAACGTAGTGAGAATTAAATAGAAATTTCATAAGAAATTATTGTTAGTTTCATTATATGAAATAGAGGATTGAAGAAATGAGAAAGAAAATATATTTTTGGAAAGCATTTATGCTCTTGGGAATGCTGGCTGTGACAATGTGCGGGTGCCAGAACAAAGGAGAGGAGAAAAAGGAAGGAACTAAGATTGTACTGACAACGGGGTTTGAAGAGGATGAGATATTTCGGATTGAAAAGTCATCCTGCAAAATTTCAGAGATTATGATATATCTTATGAATACCAAGAATCAATATGAGGAGATTTTTGGAGAAGAAATATGGAATACCTCGCACGATGGTGTAACCTTAGAAGCGAATATAAAGGAAACGGTACTGGCAAAGCTAGCAAAGATTAAAGCAATGAACTTGTTGGCGCAGCAGGAAGGGATTGTACTTGATGAGGGTGAAAAGAGTAGAGTCATGAAGGCGTCAGAGGAATATTATAAGTCGTTAAATGAAGTAGAGATTGCTGGATTTCAAGTAACGCAAGAGCAGATTTATACGATGTATGAAGAATATGCTCTTGCAGATAAAGTGTATGAGCATTTGATTACAGATATTAATCCGGAAATTAGCGATGATGAAGCAAGGACCATTACGGTACAACATGTTTTGATTAAGACATATTCTCTGAATGAAGAAGGAGAAAAGGTATCTTATACAGAGCAGGCAAAACGTGAAGCTTATGAACGCGCCAGCAAGGTATGGCAATTAGCTAAAATGGGAGAAGATTTTTCAGGCTTAATCGCAGAATATAGTGAGGATAGCAGTCCATCCTATTCCTTTGGCAAAGGAAGCTTAGATACTGCGTTTGAGGAAGCTGCCTTTAATTTAGGAACGGATGAGATAAGCAACATTGTGGAAAGTGCTTCAGGATATCATATTATTAAATGTATCAGTACTTTTGATAGGGAAGAAACCGATCGTAACAAAATTAAGATTGTAGAGCAGCGTCGTAAAGAAGTGTTTGAAGAAGAATATACAAAATTTGTAAATGGTCTTACGAAAAATTTGAATACGAAACTGTGGGAAAAGGTAGGGTTTTTAGAGGATGAAGCGATTGAAACAAGTAGTTTTTTCGAAACGTTTCATAAGTATTTCTAAAGCAAATATAAACAAAGTATAAATTATTAGCACTCAGATGGTTTGAGTGCTAATTTTCTATTGACTTTTATATTTTTGGGTATTAAACTAGTTTACATATAAGAGGGGAGAACCTCAAAAGTGAATGAAAGGAATGTAAAAGTTATGGCAGAAAAGCATGGAAGTCTATCAATTAATAGCGATAATATTTTTCCGATTATTAAGAAGTGGTTATATTCAGACCACGATATCTTTTATAGAGAGCTGATTTCAAACGGTTGTGATGCGATTACAAAGCTCAAAAAATTAGAAATGATGGGTGAGTATACTTATCCAGCAGATGCAAAAAATGAGATTCATGTAGTGGTTGACCCAGAGAAAAAGACCTTAAAGTTCATTGATACAGGTCTTGGAATGACTGTAGAAGAAGTAGAAGAATACATTAATCAGATTGCTTTTTCCGGAGCAACAGACTTTATTGAGAAATATAAGGACAAGACAAATGATGACCAGATTATCGGTCATTTTGGACTTGGTTTCTATTCTGCATTTATGGTAGCAGATGAGGTGCATATCGATACGCTTTCTTTTAAGGAAGGTGCAACACCGGTACATTGGGAATGTGATGGTGGAACAGAGTATGATATGAAGGACGGTGACAGAACCGTTGTTGGTACAGAGATTACTCTTTTCTTGAATGAGGACTGCTTAGAGTTCTGTAATGAATATAAGGCAAGAGAGGTTATTAAGAAATATTGTTCTTTCATGCCTTATAACATCTTTTTAGAGAAGGCAAATGCGCCTGAGGAGTTTGAGACCATTAGTCCTGAAGATAAGAGAGAGGACGATGTAGTAGTTGAGACTCTTGAGGAGACAAAGCCAGACTCGGAAGAGAAAGAAACAAAACTCAAGATTAAGAAGAGACCGGTTCCATTGAATGAAACACAGCCACTTTGGACAAAGCATCCAAACAACTGTACTAAGGAAGATTATATTGATTTCTACCGTAAGGTATTCCAGGATTATAAGGAGCCTTTATTCTGGATTCATTTAAATATGGATTATCCATTTAATATGAAGGGTATCCTTTACTTCCCTAAGATTAATATGGAGTATGAATCTATCGAAGGAACTATTAAGCTATACAACAATCAGGTATTTATTGCAGATAATATTAAGGAAGTCATTCCTGAATTCCTGTTATTATTAAAGGGTGTTATCGACTGTCCGGATCTTCCGCTGAATGTATCTAGAAGTGCATTACAGAACGATGGCTTTGTAACGAAGATAAGCGAATATATTACCAAGAAGGTTGCGGATAAATTATCCGGAATGTGTAAGACAGATAAGGAAAACTATGAGAAATATTGGGATGATATCAGCCCATTTATCAAGTTTGGCTGCTTAAAGGACGACAAGTTCTGTGAAAAGATGACAGACTATATCTTATTCAAGAATCTTGATGGTCAGTATGTGACATTACCTGAGTGTCTGGAAGTGAAGAAGACTGATCCGGATGCAGAAGAGAATCAGGCAGCAGCTACAGATGCAGAAACAGGAGAAGCGATTGAGGCAGAAGTAGTAACGGATGAGGATGAAGTGGAAATTCCTTCCGAAGATGCAGAAACAAAAGAAAAGATTATCTACTATGTTACCGATATGGTACAGCAGAGTCAGTATATCAATATGTTCAAGAAAGCAAAGATGGATGCAGTTATCCTTCCGGACAAGATTGATCAGCCTTTTGTTTCTCAGTTAGAAGCTAAGAACGAGGGAATCAAGTTCTCACGTATTGATGCGGATTTAACAGATACCTTTAAGACAAAGACTTCTAAGAAGGTGGAGGAAGAGCTTGCAAAGAAGAGTGAAGAAGTATCTACGTTCTTTAAGAAGGCAATCAAGAAGGATAATATTACAGTTAAGGTTGAGAAGCTCAAGAATAAGGATATTTCTTCTATGATTACCGTATCCGAAGAGGCTCGTAGAATGCAGGATATGATGAAGATGTATGCAATGCCGGGCATGGATTTTGGTGCTATGGGTAAAGAAGGAGAGACTTTAATTCTTAACGCGAATAACAAGCTTGTAGAATATATCTTAGAGAATCAGGATGGCGAAAATGTAGATTTAATCTGCGAACAGCTTTATGACCTTGCATTGCTTCAGCAGGCTCCATTACAGCCGGAAGCAATGACAAAGTTCATCGCAAGAAGCAATAAAATTATGATGTTACTTGCACAGTAAGAAATTATGAAGTACCCTATATTATTATAGGGTACTTTTTTCGATATTAAAATTGTGGAGGCAGAGAATGAAAACAATAGCAGTCAGTTTCTCTTGTACAAGGGAGCAGCAGAATAGATTGGTACAGGCGGCGCAAGGATATGCACAAGTGCAGTTTATGGCAGAAATGGAAGAAAAACAGGCCAAGGAATGTATGAATCATGCTCATGTTATAATTGGTCAGCCGGAGTTGGCAGAGATTGCCCAAAATGAAGTGTTGGAATGGGTTCAGATGACTTGGGTAGGAACGGATAAGTATACGGTGAAAAGTTCTGAAATTGGTTTTCCAAAATATATACAGTTAACGAATATGTGTGGTGCGTTAGGTGTCATTATGTCAGAGTACGCCATAGGTGGGATACTTGCGTTATATAGACATTTTCCAACATACTGGACACAGCAAAAACAAGGAATCTGGAAAGATGCAGGAGCAGAAGAATCGCTGTATGGAAAAACTGTGTTACTGCTTGGAACTGGTGACATCGGTACGAATCTGGCAAAGAGATTAAAGGCATTTGGAACCACCAATATTGGTATTAGAAGAAATACAGCAAATGTGCCTGAAGGCTTCGATCAAATGTATGGCTTTGAACAACTTGATAAACTGCTGCCAGAGGTAGACATTGTGGCATGCAGTCTGCCTAATAAGCCATTAACCAGAAATCTTTTAACCAAGGAACGTCTTTTGGCAATGAAGAAAGATGCGGTGCTTCTCAATATGGGACGTGGAACATTGCTTGATACCAATGTGTTGTCAGAGGTTTTAGAGACAGGGCATTTAAAAGGGGTAATTTTGGATGTGACGAATCCTGAGCCGTTGCCTAAGGAGCATCCTTTATGGAAGAATGAACGAGTGTTGCTTACGCCTCATATAGCAGGTCCTAGTCTTGGACATTGCTCGGCAACACAGGAGAGAGTTATTGATGTGTGTTGTGAGAATATAAAAAGATATTTTGAGGGAGAAGCTCTGCTTAATAAAATAGAAGATGAAGATTTTGAATATATAAGAGAATAAGAAAAGAGGAAACATTTTTAGGTGTTTCCTCTTTTCTATGTAAAATCTAACTTTATTCAATTTCTTTCTTGGGATTCTCGACAATAAAAACCTGTGTCATTCTGTCTTTTTCTACAAACCAAGTGGTTTCACAGTCAGCATTCAGTGCTTGACAGAAAGTTGCATAGATGCCGAGTGACGGATTCCAAAGGTAATCACGTTCTTCATACATACCAATCAATAACTCTCTCTCAATTAGACCGGTGAAGCCTAACTCTTTAACTGGTTTTAGGTTCAGTTCAAAAGCAAGTCTTGGATTGTAGGTAGATATCACGATACCTTCTTCTAAAATTTCACGAATCATGACATTTTCAAAATTGTCTTTTAAAATACCAATCATGCGGATTTCGCTGGCACGCGATAAATTTGAGTCACGTAAATCAGTCTGTAATAAATATTTTCCGTTCTGTGTTGGAAATGAAAAATTGTCATCTGCAACATCAGAATAGAGGATAAATCTGCCTAATCCCAAATAGTCAGCTGGGTATTCCCGTCCACAATAAGTAACATACAGGCCACTTTTGTATTCGCCTGTAGCGGTTCCTTCATAATCAAAATGCTCCCTCATTTTTGTTTCTCCCTTTTTTTGTTGATGCAATTGATAAACGGCATGCAAAGTCCTCCCATATACATGCAGAATGTCGCAAGTAGTAAATAACTAAACATCATAATAGTATAATAGAAAATGATTTACAAGTGGAAAAGAGTACAAAGAAATACAACAACACTGAATTGTTTGAATACAATAAAAAGTATGCAAAATATAATTTCAGGCATTGAGTAAAAATACAGATAATTAAGCACAATATAATTGAATGAATAAAAATAGAATGATAAAATAATGTATATAGGTATTAAAAAGTGAAAAAATAATAATATGTAAATAATTACAAGGGGCGAAAATATGGCGTTGTCTGTGGAAGAAATTTTAAAAAAAGCAAAGGAAGCAGGAGCTTCAGATGTGCATATTACAGTAGGAATCCCACCCAAAGTGAGAATTAATGGAAAATTAATTACCATGGAAGGGGTAAAGCTGCTTCCGGCTGATACCATGGAAGTTGCAATTCATGTGATGAATGAGAAGCAGAGACAGCATTTTGAAGAGTATGGTGAAGTAGATATGTCTTTTGCAATTCCAGGTGAGGGGCGGTATCGAGTAAATATATATAAGCAAAGAGGTTCTATTGCGATGGCGTTTCGTCTAGTAGGAACACACATTCCCACACCAGAGGAGTTGGGGGTGCCACAGTCAGTTGTTGATTTGTATAAGAAGAAACGTGGATTGGTATTGGTGACAGGGCCGACAGGAAGTGGAAAATCGACCACATTAGCATCATTGATTGATACGATTAATAATAATAGAGAAGCACATGTTATTACGTTGGAAGATCCGATTGAATATTTGCATCATCATAAGAAATCCATTGTAAATCAAAGAGAGATAGGATTAGATTCTACAAGCTATGCACATGCTCTTCGGGCCGCATTGCGAGAGGACCCTGATGTTATCTTTGTAGGTGAGATGCGAGACTTTGAGACAATCAGTACGGCAATAACGGCAGCAGAAACGGGACATTTGGTATTTTCAACCTTACATACAATAGGAGCAACAAGTACTGTGGATCGTGTGATTGATGTGTTTCCGCCGCATCAGCAACAGCAGATTCGTGTACAGCTTGCGAGTGTTTTAGAAACGATTATTTCCCAACAATTAATTCCAACAATAGATGGAACGGGAAGAGTAGCAGCTTTTGAAGTGCTTCATAATAATCCGGCGGTTCGAAATTTGATTCGAGAGGGAAAAACACATCAGATTACAAGTGTAATGCAGACGAATCGTAAACAGGGAATGATGACCATGGATGATGCGCTAGTACAGCTACATAGGAACTGCAAAATTAGTCAGGATATGGCACTGCAGTTTGCACAGGATGAAGACGGCATAAAGAATAAATTATTATAATGAAAAAGTTATGAAAAAGTACTTTGCGCTAGGAAGCAGAGTGCTTTTTGCTTTACAAAAAACTTTGCATGACAAAAAAACTTTGCATGACAAAAAACTTTGCATGACAAAGTTGGGAAAAATGATTATAATCTAATAGAATATGATATAGAAGTAGAGAAAGCTTATTTCGAAGTATTTTTGGGCAGAATTTTGTATCACAAATTATGAAAAGAGAGGTAGATTATGCAGCGAGTACCAAGACCATACGAAATATATAGACATTTTAAAGGAATGCAATACCAGATATTATCGATTGCAACGCACTCAGAGACCAGTGAACAGATGGTGGTATATCAGCAGCTGTATGCTCCTTTTGGGGTATATGTAAGGCCACTTGCCATGTTTATGAGCAAGGTGGATAAGGAAAAATATCCACAGATACAACAGGAGTATCGTTTTGAAAGGGTACAGGAACCGGCATGTGAGATGAATGCAGTTCAGAGTTCACAACAAGCAGTAGAACAAGAAAATACATTGCAACAGTCTGATGTGTATGCGGAAACAGTAACAAAAGTGGCGAGTGAGTCAAAGACTTTTGAAGTGTTTGTATCAGAAGGTGATGAGCCAGCGTTAGACCCAGGATTGTTAAAATTCCTGGAAGCGGATACTTATGAAGAAAAATTGGAAATACTAAGTATGTTACACCCAAGAATAACAGATGCTATGATTGATACCATGGCAGTATGCTTGGATATAGAAGTAAAAAGTGGAGATATTGAACAACGTTATAGTGAGATATTGAATTGCCTTTTGACGATGGAGCGTTTTGAGTGTAATCGTCTTAGATAGGAATAAAGAATATTATGGAACAGTTTCAGTTAGAAAGAATTGTTGAACCGTTGTTGTCCTGGTACGATGCAAATGCGAGAATCCTACCATGGAGAGAACAGCCGACAGCGTATCGTGTGTGGGTTTCTGAGATTATGCTGCAACAGACAAGAGTAGAGGCAGTCAAGCCGTATTATGAGCGTTTTATGAAAGCATTTCCTGATGTAAGGGCGTTAGCTGTAGCAGAAGAGGAAACTCTTTTAAAGCTTTGGGAAGGACTTGGTTATTACAATCGTGTTCGGAATCTGAATAAAGCAGCGATACAGATTATGGAAAAATATGATGGTGTGATTCCGGATACCTATGAAGCATTATGTGATTTGCCGGGAATTGGTAGTTATACGGCAGGGGCAGTTGCATCTATTGCTTATCAGCGATGCGTTCCGGCGGTCGATGGGAATGTTCTTAGGATAATTTCAAGAATACGACTTGATGAAAGAGATATTTTACAGGCAAGTGTCAAAAAAAGTGTAGAGCACGATTTGAAGTGCATAATGCCTATCGATAGGCCGGGAGACTTTAATCAGGCATTAATGGAGCTTGGAGCGACAGTTTGTATACCGAATGGTGAGCCAAAGTGTGGAGAGTGCCCGTGGAATTCCTTTTGTATGGCAAGGGAACGTGGTTGTATGACGGAATATCCGAAAAAGGCGCCGAAAAAGGCAAGGAGCATAGAATATAAAACGATACTTGTGTTGCAGGATGAGCAAAAGACAGCGCTTCGCAAGAGGCCGTCCAAGGGCTTACTTGCAGGAATGTATGAATTCCCGTGGATGGAAGGAATTCAGAACGAAGACAGTGTTTTGGAGCATTTAAAATCTATGGGGATACAAGCGATTCATATTAAGAGATTAGAGGATAGTAAACATATCTTTTCTCATAAAGAATGGCACATGACAGGTTATGCAATACGTGTGGATGAGTTAGAACGTTTAGGAGATAAAAGTAGTCTGCTGTTTGTAGAGCGAGAAGAAGCACAGGAAAGATATGCTATTCCGGCTGCTTATGCAGCGTATACCAAGTATCTTAACATAAAATTAGGGAGTGAAAAGTTTCAATAGTGTTATGTATAAAGAGCATACACAGAAATGAGGGAAAAATTATGAAATTATTATCAATCGCAATACCATGCTATAATTCATCAGCATATATGAGAAACTGTATTGATTCTCTATTGCCGGGGGGGGAAGATGTAGAGATTATTATCGTGAATGACGGTTCTAAGGATAATACTGCTGATATAGCAGAAGAATATAGAGAGCGTTTTCCGAGTATCATTAAGGTGATAAATAAGGAGAATGGTGGACATGGTTCTGCTGTAAACAGTGGAATGGAGCAGGCAACGGGTTTATATTTTAAGGTTGTAGACAGTGATGACTGGGTAAATCAAAGTGCTTATATACAGATTCTGAATACCTTAAAAAAATTGATAAAGGACGGAAAATCCATAGATATGCTGATAAGCAATTTTGTATATGAAAAGGAAGGCGAAAAGCGTAAAAAGGTGATGAAGTATCACCATGCCCTTCCACAGGAACGTGTATTTACATGGAATGATGTGAAGCATTTTAGAGTAGGACAATATATATTAATGCATTCCGTTATTTATCGAACCAATCTGTTAAGAGAATGTGGATTAAAGCTTCCTGAGCATACCTTTTATGTAGATAATATTTTTGTATTTAATCCGTTGCCATATGTAAAGACAATGTATTATTTGGATGTGAATTTCTATCGTTATTATATTGGAAGAGCAGATCAATCTGTTAATGAGCAGGTTATGATTGGTAGAATAGACCAGCAGATTAAAGTAAATAAGCTGATGATTGATTATTACGTGGATGAGATGGCAAGAATTCATGCAAACGGCAAGGTAAAACGTTACATGCGTAATTATTTGGATATTATTACAACCGTTTCATCTGTTTTACTAATTCGTTCTGGTTTAGATGAGAATCTGGAGAAAAAGAAAGAACTGTGGAAGTATATTCAGGAAAAGGATAAGTGGTTGTGGACTAGATTACGTTATGGACTACTTGGGAATGCGATGAATCTGCCGGGAAAGCTTGGCAGAAGGATTTCTGTAGACGGATATAAGATTTGCCAAAGGATATTCCATTTTAATTAACATAAGGCTTGTCAAATTCTGTTAAAGTTATTATACTAAAAGGAAGTTGCTGTATAAATATTTTTGGCAATAGATAATACGAAATTATATGTGGAGGTTAAGCATGTACACACTTGATGAAGTAAAGAAAGTTGATGCTGAAATCGCTGACGCGATTGTGGAAGAACAGACAAGACAGAATAGCCATATTGAGCTTATTGCATCTGAGAACTGGGTAAGCAAGGCTGTTATGGCAGCAATGGGTAGCCCTTTAACGAATAAATATGCAGAAGGATATCCAGGAAAGAGATACTACGGTGGATGTGAAGTAGTAGACGTAGTAGAGAATCTTGCAATTGAGCGTGCAAAGGAATTATTCGGATGTGATTATGCAAATGTTCAGCCACATTCAGGAGCACAGGCTAACATGGCAGTACAGTTTGCTGTTTTAGAGCCAGGTGATACTGTTATGGGTATGAACCTTGACCACGGCGGACACTTAACACATGGTTCACCAGTTAATATGTCTGGTAAGTATTTCAATATTGTTCCTTACGGTGTAGATGATAATGGCTTCCTTGATTATGATAAAATGGAGCAGCTTGCTTTAGAGTGTAAGCCTAAGATGATTATTGCAGGTGCAAGTGCATATGCAAGAACAATTGATTTTAAGCGTTTTAGAGAAGTAGCAGATAAGGTAGGAGCTGTATTAATGGTAGATATGGCTCATATTGCAGGTCTTGTTGCAGCAGGACTTCATCCAAGTCCAATGCCTTATGCAGACGTTGTAACAACAACAACACATAAGACATTAAGAGGACCTAGAGGTGGTCTTATCCTTGCAAATAAGGAGGCAGCAGAGAAGTTTAACTTCAATAAGGCAATTTTCCCTGGAATTCAGGGTGGTCCTTTAATGCATGTTATTGCAGGTAAGGCAGTATGTTTTAAGGAAGCTCTTTCTGATGAGTTCAAGGCTTATCAGAAGCAGATTATTGCAAATGCACAGGCACTTTGCAACGGTTTAATCAGCAGAGATATCAAGATTGTTTCAGGTGGAACAGATAATCACTTAATGCTTGTTGATCTTACTACATATGATTTAACAGGTAAGGCAGTAGAGAAGTTACTTGATGAAGCACATATCACATGTAACAAGAATACAATTCCAAACGATCCAAAGTCTCCATTCGTTACAAGTGGTATCAGACTTGGTACTCCAGCTATCACAAGCCGTGGTATGAACGAAGCAGATATGGATAAGATTGCAGAAGCGATTGCGTTAGTAATCAAGAAGCAGGAAGCTGGCGTTGCAGAAGCAAGAGCAATTGTTCAGGAGTTAACAGATAAATATCCATTAGTATAATTTTATAGAAAAATAGAGCAAAATCCCCGACATAGGTTTTCTTATGTCGGGGATTTGTGTTATGATATTTATATATGAGACGGAATTTAATACTTGATATGGTAGTGTAGATAGGGATGATAATACAAGAAGTAGTAGTAGATGGAAAAATGGAGAAAAAGGATGAGGAAGGAAGAATTAACGAGTAGAGAAAAGAGAAGACGAAGAAGGATAAAAAGTCAGGTAATAGCCTATGGTGCTTTGGGACTTTTCATCATATTAGTAGGAGCAGGAATCTTTTATGGTATAAGGACAACCATAAAGGGAATAGAGTCTTACAATCAAGAAGTAAGCAACGCTTTGGCAGAGGCAGAATCTAACGTGGCTAGGGAAAGTGAATCTATGGAGCTGTCATCCGAGAGCGTGGCGCAGGATGAATTAACAGAAGAGATGATACAGCAGGAGCAGGTGACAGAAAATGCACCGCTAGATGAGTTAGTAAATGCTCTTTTGGCGGAAATGACGTTAGAGGAGAAGGTTGCCGGAATGTTTATTGTAACGCCGGAATCCATTACTGGCGTTGGGAAAGTGGTACAAGCTGGTGAGGGAACGAAAAAAGCACTTGAAGAAAATCCGGTAGGTGGAATGATATATACAGAACGTAACTATAAGTCGGATGAACAGTTTTTAGAGATGTTGACAAATTCCAGAGCTTATGCCAAATATCCTATGTTTCTTGCTGTATCGCAGGAGTGTGGAGCTGATGGAAAGTTTGGTGTTTTTGAAACTGCAAAGGCTTCTGAGCTGACGGGAGTAGATGCTGTAAAGGAAGCGTATGGAAAGATTGCAGATAAGCTTGCTGGATATGGAATCAATATGAACATTGCACCTGTGGCGGATGTGGTTTCGGAAGAAGGAAATTCTACTTTGCAGGGAAGAACGTTTGGAAGTGATGCAGCAACAGCGGCACCGCTTGTAAAGGCGGCTGTGGAAGCAATACAGGACAAAGACGTAAGTGCGGTACTAACAAAATTTCCGGGAGAAGGTTCTATTGATACAGCTCAAGGGATGAAGATTACAAAGTCGTTGGAGGAATTAAGAAATAGTGAATTTTTGACTTATCAAATGGCAATTGATAATGGCGTGGATTGTATTATGGTATCGCATGCAACGGCACCGGAGATTACAGGAGATGAGACCCCATGCTCTTTATCAAATGTTATCATTCAGGATGTTTTAAGGACTACACTGGGGTATGAAGGTGTAGTTATGACAGATATGCTCAATGATAAGAATATTACGACAAAATATTCAGAAGCAGAAGCTGCTGTTGCAGCAGTAGTAGCAGGAGCGGACATATTATGTATGCCAAATGATTATTTTAAGGCATACGAAGGTATTATGAAAGCAATAGAAGAGGGAACTATTACAGAAGAACGAATTCAGGAATCACTTGTTCGTATTTATCGTCTAAAGTATAAGCATGCTTTGGATGAAGTGGAATAATGTAGCATGGACAAAATGGTTATGGAAGATACAGCACTTAGCATTTACCGCTAAATGTATAAGAAAGTGTAATATAGTTAAGCAAAATAAGGTTGGATTTTTGCATATTACTGGAATGAGGTACGAGTGAACAGTAAAAAAATGAAAAATAGTGTTGACATGATTAAAAAAAAGTAGTATAGTATATCTTGTTCGCGGGAAACATACAGCGAATATGATATATGCGATAGTGGCGTAGTTGGTAACGCGCGACCTTGCCAAGGTCGAGACCGCGGGTTCGAGCCCCGTCTATCGCTCTCAAAGACTTCTGATTTTTCAGAAGTCTTTTTGCTTTCTAGGAAAGACCTTGTCACACTAAAGTGTGAAAGTTCTTTGAACTGTCCTATTGAACAAAAATAATATGCGCAGAATCGCATAAGGAAATTATCACTTCGTGATATGCGATTCGCGCGACAAAGTGAACAAGTCCCTCTAGAGAGAGGGATTTA
>JAXJRB010000174.1:0-15875 GCA_036310845.1 Lachnospiraceae bacterium
GCTGTGAAGCAAGAGCAAAGATTAATCTAGGGCTTGATATATGTGGTCGTTTGGATAATGGCTATCATCTCGTGAAGATGGTGATGCAAACGGTAGATATATATGATGTTTTGGAGTTTAAGAAATGCAAAGAGCCTGACATTATCTTATCTGTTGACAGTAGTGATACGCTAGGTGATATTACAAATAACCTTATTTTCAGAGCAGCAAAGCTTATGAAAGAGCATTATTCCATCAAGGAAGGTATTGAGATCTCACTGAAAAAGAATATTCCGGTTGCAGCAGGAATGGCAGGAGGAAGTACGGATGCTGCAACAACGATGTTGGCAATGAATGAATTATTCGAGCTTGGTCAGACCAAGGAGCAGCTAATGGAATTGTCAGTAAAGCTTGGTGCAGATATTCCGTTTTGTATTCTGGGTGGAACTGCGCTTGCGGAAGGTATTGGAGAGAAACTTTCCCGTCTTCCGGCACCACCAAAGGCTTATTTGCTAATTGCAAAGCCACCGGTCATGGTATCTACCAAGGAAGTGTATGAAAGACTCGACGCAAAGGAAATTACATCTCATCCGGACATAGATGGCATTATTGGAGCATTAGAGGAGAAAAATCTTACAGGAATTACAGACCGGCTAGGTAATGTTTTAGAAACGGTTACGATAGAAATGTATCCTGTGATTGAAGAGATTAAGACCTTTATGAAGGAACAGGGAGCGATTAACGCATTGATGAGTGGAAGTGGTCCAACTGTTTTTGGTATTTTTGACAGCAAAGAAAGAGCAGAGAAAGCTGCAAAGGCATTAGAAAGTACGAAGATGGCTGCGCAGATACAGGTAACAGAGTTTTATAATGAAGATAAGGAAGGATAAGATTCATGAGCATGGAAAATGGTTTTCAAGTAAATGCAGATGAATATTTGCCACTTAGAGATGTGGTATTTAATACATTGAGGCAGGCTATTTTAACGGGAGAGATGAAGCCGGGCGAGCGTTTGATGGAAATTCATCTTGCAAATAAACTAGGCGTAAGTAGAACTCCTATCAGAGAGGCAATTCGTAAGCTGGAGCTGGAAGGTCTTGTTACCATGATTCCGAGAAGAGGTGCAGAGGTTGCACAGATAACTTGGAAAAATCTAAAGGATGTGTTGGAGGTTAGAAGAGCATTGGATGTACTTGCTGTTGAACTTGCCTGTGATCGCATGACACAAGGAGAGCTTCAGGAGTTATATCGTGCTTGTGAGAATTTTTCGGAAGCAACCAAGACCCAAAAAGTGCGTGAAATAGCAGAGGCAGATGTGGCACTGCATGATATAATAGTGGCATCAACTAGAAATAATCGTCTTATACAATTGGTTAACAATTTATCAGAACAGATGTATCGTTATCGTTTTGAGTATATTAAAGATTCATCACAGCACAAAAGGCTGATACAGGAGCATCAGGATCTGTATCAGAGTATTTTGCACAAGAATAAGGAGTTGGCTGCAGAAGCGGTTTGTAAGCATATTGATAATCAAGAGGATGCGATTATTCGTCATCTTCAGCTTGAAAGAGATAATAGAGCATAATATTGTATATTTATTCTTTATCATGGACATACTTTCCAAAGATGGAGGTATGAAACAATGAAAAGAAGATTTGAGTATGTAAAAACATTATTTGCGATGACAGGACTTTTATTATATATTGGTGCAGTAAGTCCGGAAATTTTTATTGAGGGTGGAATGGGCTGTATAAAGGATGAGAATGGAAAAGAACTCACTAGACAGGAAGCACAAGCGTTGTTAGAAGACATTTTGTGTGGAGATGTGTCAGCGGATAAGAATGTTATCGTGTATAAGAGTAAAATACTGGAGTGGATTCAACGCTCCTTGGAATAGTAAGGGACAGATATGACAAAAGAAGTATTAGTGACAATACAAGGATTGCAATTTGATGCGGAATCACAAAATGATGAGGAAATGGACAAGATTGAAAGTATTTATCCAGGAGAATATTATTTTCGTAGTGGTTCTCATTATATTCTGTATGATGAGCTCGTGGAGGGGGAAGCAGCCCCAATTAAAAATGTTATAAAATTACGAGATAGGGAATTTACCATTACCAAAAAAGGAATTATCAATACTCAGATGGTTTTTACAGAGGGTAAAAAGAATATGACGAGCTATGTAACTCCTTTTGGGAATATTATGATTGCTCTAGATACAGAAAAAATTGAAGTAAAAGAAACAGAAGAAGAGTTGAAAATACATATTGATTATGGATTAGAGGCAAATTATCAATATATTGCAGATTGTCAAATTGCAGTAACAATTAGTGCAAGGAAATAAGAAAGAGCAGAAAAAAGTCGATGTCTGAATAAAAGACATCGACTTTTGTGATTTTGATTATTTTAATGGCTTTGCACCGGCTTTTTCCTGCATCTTTTCGACCCAAGCCTTAAACTTACCTTTTTTCTTGGCAGAAGTCTGATTTAATCCACCTCTTAATCCCTTTACATCTGTGATGTAGATACCACTTACAGTAGCCTTGACTTCTTTCTTAACAGGAATGCTGTCAAAAATAGCGCCATCAGCGATTAAGGACATAACTTGTGGTCCAACCTTTGCCTTAACAATAGGAAATTTCGCTCCTCTAAGGTATTTTGGTGTCTGTTCCAGAACAACAGCCGGAAGTCCGGAATCTTTTAGTTTCATCTTCTTTTTATCGATGATAAGCATGTTAACCGTTTGCTTTGCTGCTTCAATCTGAGCCTGCTGTGCAGCCTGCTTCGTTTGAGCTTTTTTACCCAAAAAATATAGAGCAACAAGGGCAATAACAAGAACGACTAAAATAATCAGTAATACTTTTGCAAATGTATTCACGCCAAACCTCCTACAAATCATTCAAAAAAGTTTGAAGATTTTACCTTACAATTCATAAGGAATTGTACCACTAATTAGGTAAAAGCGCAAGAAACACTTTCCATTTGATAGGGTTTGTGATATATAAATAGTATTGTATTTTTCAAGAGGAATTAGAATCAGTAACTATGAAGGCATATAATGAATGCTAAAAATGTTATGATTTATGGGAGATAGAATTAGGGTTATAAAGAAAGGTAAGGATTTGAAAATGAAAAAGAGACTATTCATGATGTTTATGGCAGGTGTTGTATCTGTAAGTGTATGTGCATGTGGTGGCAAGGCAGAGGATGCTGCTAATGCAACACAAGAGGCAGCTGCGACCGAAATAACAGAGGGAACTGCTTCTACACAAGAAACAGAAGAAGTTAAAGTAAGTGAAAGAGAAGATTATGTGGCACTTGAAGATGTGCAAATAGAAAAATATGTTACTATTCCTGATTATACGTCTATGGTTGTAAAGGCAGTAAAGCCGGATGTTACAGATGAGAGAATTGAGAGCTACATAAATAGAGAAATGCTAGCATTTTATCCGGTAACGGACAGAGCAGTTGAAAATGGCGATGCTGTTTTGATTGATTATGTAGGAAAGAAGGATGACGTAGCTTTTGAAGGCGGCACGGCAGAGGGCTATACATTAAATATTGGTACTGGTACATTTGGATTTGAAGAAGGGTTAATTGGTGTCATGCCGGGAGAAACGGTAGATTTAGATCTTACTTTTCCAGCTGATTATCCGTCAGCAGACCTTGCAGGTGCAGAGGTTGTTTTTACGGTAACAGTTCGAGAGATACAGGTATCTACTGATTATGAAACAGTAACGCAAGAACAGCTTAGCTCATTAGGATATGTTTCTAAGGAAGAAGTGTGGAAAGAAGCTACAAAAGTCTTAGAAGAAAGTGCACAGCTTTCATATGAAAGTAGCATTGCCAATGCAATCATGGAGAAGCTGTGGAAGGAAAGTAAAGTAATCTCTGTACCGGAGCATTTTGTAGAGGAAGAAATGCAGAATGTAAAAGCCCAACTTAATAGCTACTATGTGATGAATGGGGGAACGAATCTGGAAGATGCTCTTACTAGTCAAGGAATGACAATGGAAGATTTTTATAGCCAAGTAAGACCTTCTTGTGAAGAAAATGTTAAGATATATCTGATTATGGAGGCTATTGCTCGAGCAGAAGATATTACGATAACAGATGAAATGATTTACGAAGCAGCAGAGCAGGATATCTTGCGAAATGGAATTGGTTCAGTAGAAGAATATATGGAATCGGTAGGTAAATCAGCAATCAGAAATCGTGTTGTTTCAAATATGGCAATGGAAAACCTGATAGAAAAGGTAACAGTAGAAACAATTTCTGAAGAACAAGCTATGGCTGAGGCAGCAGCAGAAGCCGCTACACAGACAGAAGAATAATAAAATGCAAAGTGGGCAAGTTGGTGGACTTGTCCTTTTTCTTTTGTTATACTTTATGAAAGGGGTTGAATGTTTACATGAAGAGACGAATCACAAGGTATATATGTGTATTATTGACTTTTATGATTGTATTTAGCATGGCTGGAAACGTTGTTGCCGACCAGATTAATGACCTAAAAAAGAAAACAGAAGAAGATAAGAAAAAATTAGAAGAAATAGATGAGCAGCTTAGTGATTTGGAAAGCGAACAGCAAGGTTTGCAAGGTGAAATCAGTGAATTGGAGGCTCAGATTATTGATATGATGACAAGTATCAGTATTTTAGAGGATGAAATTACTGTGAAACAGGAAGAAATCACACAGGCAGAAAGTGACTTGGAGGTTGCAATACAAGACGAGCAGAACCAGTACGAAGCCATGAAGCTACGTATTCAGTTTATGTATGAGCATGGTGACAGCTCTTATTTGGATATATTAGTGAATGCAACTTCTATGC
Organism: Lachnospiraceae bacterium; assembly: GCA_036310845.1. Taxonomy (GTDB): domain Bacteria; phylum Bacillota; class Clostridia; order Lachnospirales; family Lachnospiraceae; genus COE1. The sequence goes on from JAXJRB010000174.1 coordinate 4,815, forward strand.
AGGATGTTTTGAATAAAGCAGATTATATTGAGCAGTTATATGTGTATGACAGAAATCTTCTGACACAATATCAAGAGACACGAGCAACGGTAGAGCAACTGAAGGAAACTTTGGAAATTGAGCATTCAGAACTCGAAGCTATTATGGCAGGGTATGAGGAAGAAAAGCTTGGTATGGAGGAAACCATGTCAGAGCTAGAAGCAGTTAGTGCAGAATATGATTCGCAGATTACCAAGGCAAAGCAACAGGCACTTGTTTATAAACAACAGATTAAACAGCAGAATGCCAAGATTGCCAAGCTAGAGGAGGAAGCACGGAAAAAGGCTGAGGAAGAGGCTAGGAAGAAAGCAGAGGCTTCTAAGACGAATAATACAAATAATACAACCGTAAAGGCAAATGGAACAGCAGCGGTAGATAAGCAATCGATTCTTGCAGCAAATGGTAGCGCTCAGGGAAAGGAAATTGCGATTTATGCATGCGGATTTGTTGGAAATCCTTACGTATTAGGAGGTACAAGCCTTACCAGTGGCGCAGATTGCTCTGGCTTTACACAAGCTGTATACAAGGCGTTTGGATATAAGATTCCAAGAACCTCTTATCAGCAACGAAGCGTAGGAAAGGAAGTAAGCTATGCAGAGGCGCAGCCGGGAGATTTAATTTGTTATGCGGGACATGTTGCTATGTATATAGGGAATGGCAGGATTGTTCATGCAAGTTCAGCTAAAACAGGAATAAAGTATGGATATGCGACTTATCGTGAGATTCTTGCGGTAAGAAGAATCGTATAAAGCTTCTAAAAAAACAGCCTTGAATGGCTGTTTTTTTAGCTTAGACATGTACCATATGAAGATATTTTTCTTTGGTAGCAAGTCCGCCGCGAATGTGTCGTTCTGATTTGTTGATATCAAGAACCTTTCTGGCTGCGTTTGCAAGATCGGGATTGACTTCAATAAGGCGGTCTGTAACGTCTTTGTGAACCGTAGACTTGCTTACGCCAAATTGCTTGGCGGTTTGTCTAACGGTTGCATTTTGTTCAATAATATAATTGGCAATAGCAATTGCTCGTTCCTCGATATAATCTTTCATGGATATCCCCCGACATAAGTTGTTTTTACAATCTATGCAGAGGAGTAAAAAAATAGTATATCCCATTGTTTTGTTTACATTGAAAATTTATTATGCTACTATGGTAAAGTATGTGCAACTATGCAGGAATAGTATTGATAAGGAGAAAAGGTAATGAAGAAAAGACTTTTAAAGGTATTATTAATAGGTATGATGATATGCAGTTTAAGTGCTTGCGGAAAGAAGGAAGAAACAGATAATGAATTTGTGGTAGGATTTGATCAGGAATTTCCACCTATGGGATTTGTAGATGAGAATGGTGAGTTTACAGGATTTGATCTTGAGCTTGCTACAGATGCTGCAAACCGTATGGGTATGGAGATTAAGCTTCAGCCAATCGCATGGGATGCAAAAGATATGGAGTTAGAATCCGGAACAATTGATTGTATTTGGAATGGCTTTACAATGAATGGTCGTGAAGATGATTATACATGGACAGAGCCTTATATGAATAATACACAGGTATTTGTAGTAAATGCTGAATCTGGTATTAAGACATTAGCGGAGCTTACAGGAAAAACAGTAGAAGTGCAGGCAGATTCTTCGGCTGAAGCAGCATTAAAGGATATGCCGGAGTTAATGGATACCTTTGGAACGATGCAGACAACACCAGATTACAATACCGCATTTATGGATTTAGAAATGGGAGCAGTAGATGCGATTGCTATGGATGTTGTTGTAGCACGTTATCAGATTGAGCAAAGACAGAATGGCTGTATTATTTTAGAAGAGTCCATTGCTAGTGAAGAGTATGGAATTGGTTTCAAAAAGGGAAATGAAGAACTTAGAGATAAGGTTCAGAAGGCTTTAAATGAAATGGCAGCAGACGGAACAATGAAAAAGATTTCTGAAAAGTGGTTTGGAGAAGATATCACAACAGTAGGAAAGTAGATACAGTTCTTTCGTTATATATAAAGGAAGGATAGGAGTCAATTATGACATTCGCAGAGATTGTTTGGCAGCTTGCCGGAGGAATGGGAGTCAGCATTCAATTGTTTGTGATTACGTTATTGTTGTCACTTCCATTGGGATTAGTGATTGCATTAGGGCGTATGAGCAAAAACGGGCTGTTATCAGGTTTTATTAAATTTTATATTTCTATTATGCGTGGGACACCTTTAATGCTTCAGCTGATGGTAGTTTATTTTGGACCTTATTATCTTTTTGGAATTAAGGTAACAAATGAGTATCGAATATGGGCGGCACTAATTGGTTTTGTACTGAACTATGCAGCATATTTTGCAGAAATTTATCGAAGTGGTATTCAGTCAATGCCTGTTGGACAGTATGAAGCGGCCAAATTATTAGGATACTCTAAAATACAGACATTTTTTGTTATTATTTTACCACAGGTCATTAAGAGAATTCTTCCGTCTGTAACCAATGAAGTAATTACACTTGTTAAGGATACTTCGCTTGCTTTCACGATAAGTGTTGCAGAAATGTTTACGACGGCGAAAGCATTAGCAAGTTCACAAACAAGCATGATGCCATTTGTTGCTGCAGGATTATTTTATTACGTATTTAATTTCGTAGTAGCATGGGTTATGGAATTTGTAGAGAAGAAGCTTGATTATTACAGATAAGAGGCATGAATCGTGGTGGTTTATGCAGTAATGAATGGAGAATATAGATGAGTCTGTTGAAAATGAATCATATTCAGAAAGGCTTTGATGGTCTGGATGTAATAAAAGATATATCATTGGAAGTGAGAGAGGGAGAGATTCTTTCTATTATCGGGCCTTCAGGTTCAGGAAAGTCAACACTTCTTCGTTGTGCGACCTTATTGGAAACGATAGATAGTGGACGATTGGAATATCTAGGAGAAGAAGCGGCATGGACAGTGGATGGAAAGGCTGTCTATGCTTCAAAGAAAAAAATAAAAGAGCTACAGAGCTGTTTTGGTCTGGTATTCCAAAATTTTAATTTGTTTCCTCATATGTCTGTGCTTCAAAATGTTATGGATGCACCTGTACGAGTGAAAAAGGTTGACAAGGAAATGGCAAAGAAAGAGGCTTATGAGCTGTTGAAGAAAATGGGGTTAGAGGATAAAGCAAATGCTTATCCTTGCCAGCTTTCGGGAGGACAATGTCAACGAGTAGCTATTGCAAGAGCATTGGCGTTGCATCCACAAATTTTGTTTTTTGATGAGCCAACATCAGCTTTGGATCCAGAGCTGACGCAGGAAGTTTTAAAGGTAATTAAGTCGTTGTCAGACCTTCATATTGCTATGGTTATCGTTACACATGAGATGGCATTTGCAAGAGAAATCAGTGATAAAGTAATTTTCATGGCAGATGGTGTTATTGTGGAAGAAGGCACACCGGATGAGGTATTTGCATCAAACAATGAAAGAACACAAAGTTTTTTGGGAAATTATAGAAACATATAGTAACAAAAATGGTTACTGTTCACACAGCACTTAGCATTTACTGCTAAGTGCGTAAGAAAGTGTAGTTTAGTTAAGCAAAAATGTGCTGAAAAGGCACATTTTTTTTGTAAAAATCTTGTCATGAAAAAAAACGTATTTTATAATAAATTTGCCGTATATATGGTGTTTAGAATTTAGGAGGTAAATCCAATGAATCAAGAAAAAGTAATTGTCATTGATTTTGGCGGTCAATACAACCAGCTGGTGGCAAGACGTGTCAGAGAGTGTAATGTTTATTGTGAAATATATTCCTACAAGACGGATATTGAGCAGATAAAAGCGATGAATCCAAAAGGAATCATTCTCACAGGTGGACCAAACAGTTGTTATGAGACAGGTGCGCCAACTTATACAAAGGAACTCTTTGAATTAGGAATTCCAGTATTAGGATTATGTTATGGAGCACAGCTCATGATGCATGTGCTTGGTGGAAAGGTAGAAAAGGCACCTGTCAGGGAATATGGAAAAACAGCGGTTATGGTGGACAAAACATCTGCCTTGTTTGGAAATGTAGCCGAAACTACGATTTGCTGGATGAGCCATTTTGATTATATTTCTCAGATTGCGCCAGGCTTTGCTATTTCAGCGCATACTGCAGATTGTCCTGTAGCAGCAGCAGAAAATCGTGATAAGAAGCTGTATGCAATTCAGTTCCATCCGGAGGTACTTCATACACAGGAAGGAACAAAGATGCTTTACAATTTTGTAAGAGGTGTCTGTGGTTGTGCTGGAACCTGGAGAATGGATTCTTTTGTGGAGAATTCTATTCAGGCAATTCGTGAAAAAGTAGGAAACGGAAAGGTTCTTTGTGCTTTATCCGGTGGTGTAGACTCTTCTGTGGCTGCTGTTATGCTGGCAAAAGCAATTGGAAATCAGCTTACCTGCGTATTCGTAGATCATGGTTTATTGCGCAAGGATGAAGGCGATGAAGTAGAGGAAATCTTTGGACCAAAGGGTAATTACGAGCTTAATTTCATCCGCGTGAACGCTCAGGAACGTTTTTACGAAAAGCTTGCTGGGGTAGAAGAACCAGAGAAGAAGAGAAAGATTATCGGTGAAGAATTCATCCGTGTATTCGAAGAAGAAGCAAAGAAAATCGGTGCAGTGGACTTCTTAGTACAGGGAACGATTTATCCTGACGTAGTAGAAAGTGGACTTGGTGGAGAGTCTGTTGTCATTAAGTCGCATCATAATGTAGGCGGACTTCCAGACTATGTTGATTTCAAGGAAATTATTGAGCCACTTCGTGACTTATTCAAGGACGAGGTAAGAAAAGCAGGCTTAGAGCTTGGTATACCGGAAAAGCTTGTATACCGTCAGCCATTCCCAGGACCAGGACTTGGTGTGCGTATCATTGGCGAAGTAACTGCAGAAAAAGTAAAAATCGTGCAGGACGCGGATGCTATTTATCGTGAAGAGATAGCAAAGGCTGGCTTAGACAGAACGATTGGACAGTATTTTGCAGCTCTGACTAATATGCGTTCTGTAGGTGTTATGGGTGATGAGAGAACCTATGATTATGCAGTGGCATTAAGAGCAGTAAATACGATTGACTTCATGACAGCAGAGGCAGCTGAGATTCCATTTGAGGTGCTTCAGACGGTTATGAGTAGAATTATTAATGAGGTTCGAGGTGTTAATAGAGTATTTTATGATTTGACCAGTAAGCCACCAGGAACGATTGAGTTTGAGTGATAATATAAGCCCTAGAAACCGCATAAACAGCGGATTCTAGGGCTTTGTGCTTGCAAAATGCTTGCAGAATATTGTTGCCATTGCGTTGCCAATGAACGTACAGAGTCCTAAGATTGGGCTCTTTTTTATACCTTAATTTTACAACTTATTTTGTTGTATTCGAGAGTGCGTTCGAGTTTTTCGGCAGATTCTAACATAGGTTTTCGGATTTCTTCTTCCTTAAATTCTTTAGCTTTCTTACGCATATCTCTTGTACTTTCCGTAGAATTTGCCCAATCAGCTAAAAATTCTTGTAATAGGGGGTGGGAAAAAGAAAAGGAAACACTATCAGCAGAATATTTTCCATCAGTCTTTTCTCCGTGAATTACCAAATCAGCAGATTTGGACAATAGAAAGAAAAGGGCTGATATGTCACCTAGAGTTTCACATTCTGGTTCTAAAAATATATTAGGACTAAGGTCTAACGCTTTTGCAATTTTGAATAAAGGCTCGGTTTTTGGAATCTTATCACTTTTTTCATAAACCTTTAATGTGGCTAGTGGAACACTTGACAATTTTGCAAATTCTGATTGATTATAGCCCTTAAGTTCTCTGTAAAATTTGATTTTTTCACCTATCGTCATATCACACCTCCACAAAGTATAATATCATAGTCGCCCCACAAAGTTCAAGCTAAAAAGCCAAAAAATAAGCTACTTTTTCTTGCAATTTGGTACGGCGTGGTATATAATAAAAAAGTAGCCAGAAAAATAGCTATTTGGTTTAAAAATGGAAAGGGATGATAATATGAAACAAAAAAGTGTATTGATTACAGCAGGAGAAGTAGCAGAGGTATTGCAGGTTAGCCGTAACAAAAGTTACCAGATTATTAATGATTTAAACAAGCAAATGAAAGACGAAAATCCAAGTTATATCGTCATCAGAGGAAAGGCGAATCGCAGATATTTTGAGGAGCGAGTGTATGGTGCTGTGAAATGAGGACAATAAAAAAGCCTCTGTCTCGACCACAGAGGCTTGAGCTATCGGTTGATGTGATAGCAGTATTTAACTGTACTCATTGTATCATATCAGCCACTTCAAATCAAGGGAAAGGCGGATTGAGATGGCGTTGTTATGGAAAAAGAAAAATATACTGTTTTGGAATTGATGGGTGAATTTGATTATCCGCCAGAGATACTTGTGAAACCGAAAGTGTGGAACAAAACTATTGTAAATGAAAAAGGGAAAACCCAGAGATTGGCAATGGATTTATTGGCTGATTTGGTATATTGGCATAAGCCTGCTAAGGGTAATGCAACAAATCCAAAGGGAAAGAAAAAATTTCATGGTGCGAAATATCAGAAAACGATTGCAGAATGGGCAGATGAATTTAATGAGGGAGTTCATACAATACGTAGGGCAATACGGTTTTTGGATAATGATTTGCACGTCATAAAGAGAAGTACGGAAAATGTTAAAGGTAAAAATGGCAGAATATCATCAAATGTACTTTACATAGAAATTGATGTTAGGGTTCTTTTGGAATTAACATATCCAAGTGGTGTTCCTGCCGAATTGACAAAATTGTTTAATCGGTCAAGCATGTTATCAGATGAAAATAAACGTGAAAAAAAGCTCCGAGCGGACAAAATTGTATATATGGATAGCGGTATTGCCGAGTGAACAATTTTGTATAGACCCTATGGACAATTTTGTATAGACGTATACATATACTCCATAACATATATATTTGGCAATAAAGAGAAAGCATATATAGAGTATTCTAAAGTATATATAAGTGACAGAATAGGAGATTTACATTGAGTGCAAGTAAAGATAAGCAGAGAGGCACATGGACTCTCTATACCAGATATGAGAATTGGAAAGGGGAAAAGCAGGTTTTATATAAGCGTGGATTTAAAACGAAGAAAGAGGCTCTTGAGTATGAGAGAGAGTTTTTGCAAGGGCAGACCAGAGATATGCATATGACCTTTAAAACCTTTGTAGAGGAGCATTATTGGGCGGATATAAGGTCATCCATAGAAGATACAACCTATAACGGTAAAATGTATCGTATCAAGACACATATTATGCCTTATTTTGCAAAAAAGCAAATGGCTACAATCTCGTCAGCAGATATATTGAAGTGGCAAAATGAATTAAAAAATAAGACGGACAGAAGTGGTAAAAAGTATTCTGACACTTACCTGCGTTCTATTCAAAATGACTTGAATGCTATCTTCAACCACGCTTATAGATATTATGATTTGCGGAAAATCCCAACCAAGATTGTGACGAAAATGGGTAAGGATAAGTGCCAAGAAATAGAGTATTGGTCAAAAGAGGAATATGAGGAATTTATCGACGCAATGATAGATGAGCCTATATATTATTATGCGTTTGAAACCTTGTTTTGGACGGGAATCAGAGAGGGGGAACTGTTTGGGCTAAAGCGTAAAGATTTAGATTTTGAACAGTGTACGCTGTCTATAAAGCGTCAAGTACAGACTGTTGACGGTGAGGAAATAGAAAAAGCACCGAAAACGGATAATGCTTACAGAACAATTTCAGTACCGAAAAGATTGAATGAGGAATTGGAACAGTATTGTGATTCGATTTACGGTTGTGATGATGAAACAAGGCTTTTTGAATTAAATAAAAGCTCGCTACATAAGGCTTTGAGTAGAGGATGTGGTAAAAGCGGAGTGAAAAGAATTACAGTTCATGGATTTAGACATTCACATGTGGCATATCTGATTTCTCTTGGATTTGATTTGTACGAGATTGGCAAAAGAGTAGGGCATTCAAATAAGTCAATGACAGAACGGTATGCTCACTTAACACCTCAAAGAATGCATGAGGTGGCAAATAGGATAAATTTAGACCTTGAAGAATCATAGAAAAGGCAGGTAGGAAGAATGTTTATTAGGGATAATTTAACTCAAAATACTGCGTCAAAAAAGAAAAAAGATGATGAACATGCAAGAGTGCGTAATCAGATTTTGAATTTCAGAACCACACCGGAAGAACGTAAAAAAATAGAGGACAGAATCGCACTTTCGGGGCTGACAAAAAGTGAATTTTTGATTCAATCCTGCATGAATCAAAAGATAGTTGTGCATGGTAATGTAAAGGTTTTTGCTGAAATCAACAAGCAACTTTCTGTCATAATGGGTCATATTACTTCAACTGATTTTCCAGAGAATTTGGAAGAAGATGTTCTGGAGAATTTGAGAACTATTATGGAATTATCAGCAGGTCTTAATCTTGAAAAATAACGAGTGTGGAGAGGGTAGAATGAATGGATTTACAATGATGTCTGACAGCTATAAAAAACTTATGGAGCAGGGAAAGATTACAAAGGAAATTGCTGAGAAAGAAATCAGAATTTATGATTTTCTTGCAACCTGTACTGCTGATGATTTTTGTAGAATGATAGACAGTTCTGCGTTTAACGATATTATCAGAGCCTTTGTAAAAATGGCGGTTATAAATGCAGATATTGGAGAAGAAAACCAAGAGAAAGTCACTAATCAGCTCCGATGGATATTTGATGAAAAGTCGGCGAGAGAGGTTTTGGAGCATTATTGATTTTTCTCTTTATTGCCCTAAACAGACTGATGAAAAAATGAGGTTTTTATTTCTTAGCAAGCACTGGGTACAATGCCCCCACAGATGTGTGGTCATCTACCCGCTTGTTAGTCACTACGTTGGGGCAAGCCCCCTAATACCCCCGTGCAATAAAAGAAAAATAGTCGGGATTCATCAAGTCGAATAAGAAAATTTTCTCACGGTGAGAAAATGAAAAATGGTATATCGAAATTAAATATGATAGTAATGAAGAGGTGATTCTTTATGGGAGAGGCAAACAGATTTAGGAAAAGGTGCATACGGGTAAAATTATCTGATGATGAATACAATACGATTTGGCAAAAATCGTTAGCGAGTAATTTGACGGTTTCTGACGCAATCCGTACATTGATAGTTTTTGGCTGTATCAAACCAGACAGCTTAGATGAAAAATCACAAGCGTTAGTTGATAGCTTAAATAAGCTTATTGAAAAAACTATTTATGAAATTAATCGTATTGGCAACAATGTTAATCAGATAGCTTATAACACAAATTCGGTTTATAATACGGAATTGGTAGACCTTGAAATGACAATGAGTAATCTGGTTAGAGCATATGGGATTTTCTTAGATTCTATAAATGAAATTCGGGAATTGTGTGAATACGTAAGTTATAGTGAATAGAATGCTCAAAAACAGAATTTGTAAATTATATATTAATAAACTCAGCACAAGAATGTATGCTGAGTTTTTTTGCCTGTGTTTGCCTTATTAATAAACTAAGTGTAGATAATCTAGGAATTGCTAGAATTTTCATCTTCGTCATGAGAACCGTCATACCATTCATAGCATTCAAAATATTCATTGCATTTAAGTATGGAATCATAAATTTTGGCGAGTGAAACAATTGTTTTAAAGTCTGTAGTGGATGAATCGTACATGTTGGGATTACTACGGTCAAGTAGTTCTTCGGGGTCAATGAGTTTTTCTTCATAGAGCATTACGATTGCGTCAATAAAGCCTATCATATGATATAATGTCTGTTCTTCTAACATATTAAATTTATAATTGTCGGGAGAGTCTTTGTCTATTTCGTAAAAGAAGTTGTCTAAAATTTCTTTTTGATGTTTCGGGAAAGAGTCTTCAAAGAGTGAAGCAAGTTTTGCACCTCTTTGAAAACTTTTTCCGTGCTGTTCGGCAACTATTTTCAATATATTCCACTCGGTCTTGCTGAAATCACTCATTTTTTGCAGTCTCCCCAAGAGTTGTTCGTGTGTTTGCATTTAACTGTGCGTCTAGCTGTGCCTCATATTGTTTTGCCATTTCGCTGAAGTCTATGCGATCGATTGGATTTGACTGTGCATTTAGCTGTGTTTCACACAATTGCGCTTTAGTAATCGTGCGGCTATTTTTCATATTGATGATACCAAGAATTAAGTGCCACAAAAAATAGATTGACGCAATGGTGCCAAAGATTGGGTCATAAACGCTGTCATCAGTAGGAAGATTATTTGCGATAAGAAACTCATCCAGTTTAAATACAGCTACCACAAAAAGTATTATTCCAATAATGGCACCTAAACATCCTGCAATCTTCAAACCACTTTTTACGAAAATTACTAAGATTAGAGCCATTCCGGTTAGTGGTAAAAGTGTAAGTAAGTTTTCAAATGAAAATGCTTCCCCTCGAAAGAATATAAAATATACAATTACTGACAAGATAATAAAAAGCATGACATTTGTCAGATGTTTAATACCTTTATCTGCGTAGTAATCACTTGCACTTGTTGTTTCGTTTTCCATATATGATTTTCCTCCCAATTTTTTTGTTGCTCTTTTGCAATACGGTAGAAAATTATAACATAAAATATAACATATAATCAACAATATTCCTAACATAAAATTCTGTTAGGAGGATATGATTTATTATGAGCAAGAAGAGCGAGAATCTAATTTTACATACAAAAAGACCCAAGGGAGAGGATGGTTATAAAACATTCTCTGTACGAATCAAAGAAGAAACTGTAACCAAGATTGAAGAAGTGGCAAAGAGTGGTGCTAGTATATAACTATGGACACGAAATGTTGAACAACTTATACTTATAAAAAAAGGAGTTCAACGCAATGGCAAAAAATCAAAACTCGTATACGCCTGAATTTAAACAACAAATTGTGGATTTACACAATCAAGCAGGCAAAAGAATAACTGAATTAAGTAACGAATATGGCATTCCAAAAGGCACAATTTCTACTTGGGTTAA
>JAXJRB010000175.1:0-18902 GCA_036310845.1 Lachnospiraceae bacterium
ACCAGTTCTTCTATTACAGCTTCTACAGGCTCCAACTCCAGTTCTTCTAGTTTCAGTTCCGATTCTTCTGGTTGTATTTCCTGATTCACCGATTCTACATTTTCAAACATTTCCTCTGGTTGTGTTTCTACTTCTAACCCAGGTTCTACACTCGCTAACAGCTCTTCCAAATTCACTTCTGGTTCTTCAGATATTATTGGTTCCAATAATTCTTCTACTGTAACCGGTTCTTCCATTACAGCTTCTACAGGCTCCAACTCCAGTTCTTCTAGTTTCAGTTCCGATTCTTCTGGTTGTATTTCCTGATCCACCGATTCTACATTTTCCAACATTTCCTCTGGTTGTGTTTCTACTTCTAACCCAGGTTCTACACTCGCTAACAGCTCATCCAGCTTTACTTCAGGTTCTTCTTGTACTAATTCTTCTGCCTGTTCTCTTCCCCTTGGTTGGACGGGATGAGGCTCCATTACATTTTTAAGTAAATTATCTAAGTAGCTTTCTTCCACATCACTCACGATAATTCCCCCATTCTACTGTATTTCCTTCACTACCATTCAGTTCCTTCATAGTTATGACGTATCAAAAATGCCATGCAATAATCCATTCTAATTTGCTTTGCAAATAAGATTTTTCCTTATACACACTACATCTTTTACAGAATTCGCAGCAAATTCATATTCCCACTGAACAGTTACCTTCCCTCATCTTCCCCGTTTCTGTTATTTATCTTAACTCCTCCAACAGATACTCACGGGCATTCCTTTCTATACTTATTCCTTTTCCCCCTATTTCCTCCGTTAATTGATAAAGTTTTTCATTTATGCGAAAGAAACTTGCCTTCTGATTATAAAAAGCAACCTTCTCAAACGGCCATCTTATAATGCTCGGAAACTGCATACCTGCTCCAAGCTCCAATATACAAATCTTCTTATTTACCGTTCCCTGCAACCATTTTGTATACTTTTCCCACTGAGGAAGATATCCTTCCTCTACATAATTTTCACTCATAATATTATTAAAAGCCATTGGCTTTCCGCAATGCGGGCAAACCGGCTGTTCTATTCCTTTTAATCTTTCTGAACTTTCTAATCTGTTCGTTATATCCACTACAGTTTCTGTGGCATCACGTAAGTCGCTACAACACTTTTCACTACATTGTAACTTTTTATAATTACCACAAGGCTGTACTATTTTTTCACTATTAAAACCAGCATTTTCAATATGCCCATCAATACATGTCGTTACAACAAAGTAATTTTTTTCCTTTACAAGCTCATACAGCTTTCGATATGCCTGTACTGTCTCTGCTTCCCCTTCTTGTTCCAAATATACTTTCTCTAAAAAGGGCACTGCCCATGCAATGCTCTCATCAGAATCAATTTCATCTAATCCCTTCAACAAACGAGGATACTGATTAATCCTACTAAAACTTTCGTTAAATTCCTCTCCGATTCCAATCAAAACAAGCTCTGCATCTGCTATTTTTTCTTTTAAAATTTGTGTCTTATTCATTCTGTCTCCTACTACTATTACTTATATATTGAACATATGTAATTATTCAGACATGAATTATGTAACTTTAGGTGTTTTCATTATGGTATGAAGATTCTGAATAATTACGAACAAGGAATGTGCATTGCACATTCCTTGTTACTTTTTATATCATACAATGCATTTTGCTATTTTGCCAATAAATTATCAATAACTTTTACAAGATTTCCAATTTCAGGCTTTGAAAGCTGTGCATCTGCGCCAAGTTCTTCACCCTTCTTTCTCATATCGTCATTAACTAATGAAGAGAAAATAACTACTGGAATATTCTTAGCAACATCATCATCCTTTACCAGCTTCGTAAGTCTATGTCCATCCATTAATGGCATTTCAATATCTGTTATAAGAAGCTTTACTTCATCTAACAAAGTACCTGCTGCCTTACACTTAACAATATATTCCCATGCTTCCTGTCCATTTTCAGCCTTGATAATATTTTCATATCCTGCTTTTCTCAAGGAATCAATTATTAACTTTCTCAACAAAGAAGAATCCTCTGCAATTAGTATAGGTACAGATGTTTCACTTCTCAGCCCTAATGCATCAATTTCTGTAATCTTCAAGCCAGTTTCCGGATTAATATCCGTAATAATCTTCTCAAAATCAAGAATAATAATTAACTTTCCATCAATCTTGATAATACCCGTCGAGATACCATCTTCATTTGTTGTAACAGTTGCACCAGGCTTAATAATATCTGCCCACGATACTCTGTGAATGCCAATAACTGCATCTACATGGAATGCAATATCTAATTTATTAAAGCTTGTAATAATGAACAATCCCTCTGGCTGTGACTGGCCTCTCTGTAAGCAATTGCGTAAATCAATCGCCGTAATCATTGTATCACGCGGCATAAATATTCCTTCTACACTTGGATGTGTGTTTGGAACTGGTGTTACTGGCTGATACGGAATGATTTCTTTGATTTTTGCAACATTTATTCCATAGTAATTACCATCCACAACAAATTCAAGCACCTCAAGTTCATTTGTACCATTTTCTAAGAGAATCTTAGTCTCCATGATTAAACCTCCATTCCATCAGACAATTGAAAATTCTTTCAATCCCTTTATCATAATGCATTGCAGAATACTCATCTTAATTAGATTATAACACACATATATTCTTAATTACAAATATTTTCAGTTATTTTTTTATTTTTTATATATTTTTTCCCTCATCGCAATTCAATTCCTTGCTTTTGCTGTTAATTTCTAAGGAATAATGCTTTATCCATACAAAACAGCACGCAAGCTTCATGTATTTAACATGCTTTTGTACAAATTATCAAAACAAATCAAATAGCAACTATTACTTCAATTTAGCAGTCACTCCTAAATCTTTTGTTGTTATTCTAAGCATACAGGAATTTATTTCTTCCTCTGTTATCTGATTCACTTCGGCCACAATAACAACCTCTTCACTTTCACCTGCCGGAATCTCTCCCATGTAAGTAATAAAATCATTTACAAGCAACGTATTGGCAGCTTTCTTATAATTGCCATCATTTATACTAATACTAACATCAAAGTCCTTTTCAAATAAATCACAAGTAATTACTGCTTCACTTGTATTTTTAATAAGCATGTGCACAAGCACCAACGTTTTTCCTTCTACTGCATTTACAGAAAAGCCGGCGCCAACATCACCCTGTGGATAAGCAGAACAAATCTCCATGTCTTCATATCGTATTTCAATATCATCCATTGCAAAAGCCTCTGCAAAATCAACCTCTTCAGCATCCATAATATCCAATGCTTGTTCACCCTCTTCCGCAACTGTTGACAATACTTCTACTTCAACTGTTTCTTCTTGTTCCTCTGTATGATTCTCCACTATTTCTTCTGTTGTTTCTTCCGTTGTCACTTCAGTTATTTCTTCTTCCACCAGCACATCTTCATCTGCTATTTTATAAACATAATTCGGTGAATACTTTAGCAGCATATCCGCTGCATACTCCGCAATAAGAGCAGATTGTTCTTCTGTCATTTCTGGCATTTGATCAACGCACCCTGTTAATAGTCCCGCCGCAATCGCAACCATACCAATTAATTTCCCCTTTTTCACAATAACACCTCCGTTTATTTTGTTTCAAGTTCCATCCAGAACTCAACACCATTTGTATAATTTTCAACACCATATTGCTGATTCATAGACTCCATAATTGCTTTTACAATCGAAAGTCCTACCCCGCTGCCTCCATATTCTCTCGTCCTTGCTTTATCTACTTTATAGAACTTCTCCCATATATGTGGCAACGCTTCCTCCGGAATAGGCTCTCCTGCATTAAATACACTAATCCGAACCTTTCCGTTCAGCAACTGATATTTGATATCTATAATTTTCTTGCCGTTTGCATGATTTATGGCATTACTAAAGAAATTTTGAAATACTTCTTCTACTTTAAATTCATCCGCCCATACATAAATCGGGGGGGATTGCTCCACTTGCAGAATTATCTGATTTTGTTTTACAAGAATCTCTGCTGATTGTAAAAAATTTCTTATCATCGCAACAATATCAAAGCGTTCCATAGAAATATTATCATTTCCAAACTCTAACTGATTCAAGGTTAAAAGCTTTTTTACCATAATATTCATTTTACTCGCTTCATCCATAATGACATCACAGTAAAAATCCCTACTCTCATCATCACTATTGATTCCTTCTTTTAAACCTTCCGCATATCCCTGGATTAATGCCAATGGTGTTTTTAACTCATGAGAAACATTTGCTAAAAATTCCTTTCGCATCTCATCAATTTGTTCTTTTTTCCGAATATCTTGTTGCAATTCATTGTTTGCTGTTTTTAACTCTGAAATCGTTTTTTCCAAAGCTTCTGATAATTGATTTATGTGTTCCCCCAGCAAATCTATTTCATTTTTCCCTTGGCTTTGGTATTTTGTCTCAAAATCAAGTTTTGTCATTTTAGCCGAAATATCCTTTAACTGCATAATCGGTCTGGTTATCTTCGTTGTCACAAACCATATTATAACTGCACTTAGTAATGTTGCTGCAATACCTACATAGGCTAAAAAACGATTTGCAATTTTAACACTATCACGAATACTTTCTATTGGTGATCGAATCAGAAACAAATTTCCATTATCCAAAACACCCCACATTTCCAAATACTCCGTATTCGTTGCTCGATCCGCCAGCATCGCTATTGTAAAATTCTGTGCTTCTTCCAAATCATTTCTATTATCCCTTGGCATAAACACATTATCATACAAACGCCTAATCAGCATATCTGCATTCCATGAAGAAGACTTAATGGTATTCGACTGTGCATCAATAACCACGACACTGATATTATACATATCACAGATTTTTCGTAATTCCACATCAAACCTTTCCGAAGAAATGTCCCCTGAATTTGCAGCATCATTAATGCTAAAATATGCCGTTCTAATTGCC
Organism: Lachnospiraceae bacterium; assembly: GCA_036310845.1. Taxonomy (GTDB): domain Bacteria; phylum Bacillota; class Clostridia; order Lachnospirales; family Lachnospiraceae; genus COE1. The sequence goes on from JAXJRB010000175.1 coordinate 4,975, forward strand.
GTCGTCTTATGATTTATATAAAAATGCTCCAAAAAGGTGTTGTTAATAAACCAACATAGGATAATCGTTCCAGCCATGACTGCACTGAAAATCATTGCCAATTGTTTTTTAATTGAATACTTCATATTAATAATCATGCCCTTTCCATAACCTGCGAACTTTGGGCTACAGTCACAATATTCGCAATACGAACTATGTTCATATGTGAAAAATTTATTTTTCACACTATTGCGCCTCTTCAAACTTATATCCCATACCCCATATAGTTTTAATCATATCGCCTTTACTTCCAAGCTTACTTCTAAGTTTTTTAACATGAGTATCAATTGTACGAGCATCTCCAAAATAATCATAATTCCATACGCTATTAAGAATTTTTTCTCTCGAAAGTGCAATCCCTTTATTTTCCATAAAATACGAAAGCAATTCAAATTCTTTATAACTCAAATCAACCGTTTCCCCATCCAACATAACCACATGCGCTGTTTTATCAATCTCAATCCCACCATATTCCAGCGACTCCACATCACATACTTGATTTGTTCTCCTAAGAATCGCTTCCACTCGCGCTACCAATATTTTAGGACTAAACGGTTTGGTTATATACTCATCAACACCTAATTGGAATCCCAACAATTCATCCTGTTCATCTGACTTCGCCGTCAGCATAATAATCGGTACCTTGGAATAATTTCTTATCTCCTTGCACACCTGCCATCCATCCATCTTAGGCATCATCACGTCAAGTATAATCAACGCAATATCCTGTTGATCAAAAAATATGTCAAGAGCAGCTCTTCCATCACCTGCTTCCAAAACTTCATAATTTTGTTTTAGCAAAAAGTCCTTTACTAACTTTCGCATTCTACTTTCATCATCTACAACGAGAATCTTTATTTTATTCATGTCAGACCTCCATACATATCGCTGTTCATTTCTTTTTCACACTTTATCATAACATCTATCTGTGTAAAAAATGTGAAAATATATAATGTTTATTGTTCTGACAAAAATGCCCTCTCTTTTTCCCGTAGTTCACTTTCTCGTTGTTCCAACTCCTGTTCCCATTGTGCATAACGATTCTGTAGTGCCTTTTCATAATTCAATACGGTAGGTTTTGAACCGGTTGTTGAAATATAAAACATAACGATTACTAATATTGCAAGAATTATATTCCATATAATAGATGTTTTTCTTGTAAAAAACTCCTGTTTTTCTTTTTTTGGTTTTTTAAGTTTTTGGCTGGCCTTCACTTTCTCTACAACCGGAGCTGTACTATCTCTAAGATGATAGACCTGATTTACCGGAATTGGCGGAATCTCCTTCTGAAGTCTTGAATTCTTTCCTATGGTCTTCTGCAATTCCTTCAAGTATTCATAACCTATCGGTGTTTTAAAAATACGATTCTCTATCGCTTTTTTATAGACCATCAGAACCATTTGCGGATTCTCATAATCCATCTTCTCTTCTAATTTCTGAATCTTCAGCTTTTCGCTTTTTGCCTGATTTACATCCTTCTCCGAGCCAAATTGAAAACCATTTATTATCCAGTCCTCTCTTCCTGCCATACTAATCTGCCTCCGTTGTCCGTCTATATATACTTTTTCTGTACCTTCATAATTATATGCTTTCAACCAGTTCATACATTTCCTGATATACTTCTTCTAAGCGCTTCACTTCCTCCTGTTTCAACAGTTCTCCTACCCGTAGTTTTTCAACCATTGGTTTTAAAAGCTGGTGCAGTTTTTCCATTCCAAGATTTGATATAAAACCTTTCATTGTATGTGCCGCTTTAAATGCTTCCTCCACATTTCCTACCTTACAAGCTTCTTTTAACGTTTCCATGCTTTTATCATCTAAAAATTTTTTTAAACACTTCTTATAAAGCATCTCATTATTCAAAAATCTCTTCATGGTTCCATCCACATCAAAACCATGCTGCTCCAGCAATTCTTTTTCTACGCTATCCATGTCTTTACTCCTTTCAGAGTTAATCCTGCATAAGTCCACTTACATCCAAAATCAAAGCAATACTGCCATCTCCTAGCTGCGTACAGCCAGAAATACCATGTACTTTTTTGACATACGCAGGTATCGGTTTTACAACAATTTCCTGTGTTCCAATCAATTCATCAATCAATACACAAAGTGTATTTCCTTCATATTCAAGCAGAAGCATAACTCCATCTTCTACGCTCTTTGCCGCATCCTCCAGCTTGTATTTCTCGCTCAGCCTCAAAAACGGATAACATTCCCCTCGAATCATTACATATTCTTCACCATTTGGTTCATGAATCATTTTATCCTTTGTAACTCGTATAAATTCCTTAATTGCAGAGGTCTCCATAACAAACTTTGTATTTCCATTTCTCATGACAATGCCATCAATAATTGCCATAGTAAGTGGAATCTTCATCGTCATGGTCGTTCCTTTTCCTTCCTCAGAGTCAATATCAAGAACACCACCTATTTTTTGAATATTCTTAACAACAACGTCCATGCCAACGCCTCTTCCAGAATATTCTGTCACTTGCTCCTTGGTCGAAAATCCCGGATAGGTAATAAACTGGAATATTTCCTTATCGGAGTAATCCCCTTCTGTACGAGTGTCAGGTAAAATCCCATTATCTTTTGCTTTTTTATACAAAGCTTTTCGATTTAATCCTTTTCCATTATCACGGACACTAATCCACACCTTGCCGCCTTCATTTTTAGCTTCTAGAATAATTTTACCTTTTTCTGTTTTGCCTTTCGCAGCTCTTTCATCGTTTGATTCAATTCCATGATCTACCGAATTACGCACTAAATGCATTAATGGATCCGAAATCGTCTCAATAATATTCTTGTCCACTTCTGTGGCATCGCCAATCATTTCAAATTCAATATCCTTACCTAACTTTCTCGAAATATCAAATACCGTTCGATTCATTTTCTGGAAAGTATTCGTCAATGGCATCATACGCATAGACATAATCAATTCTTGCATCTCTGTTGTTATTTTAGCAAGCTGAGCAGCTGCCTTCTGAAAATTAGACAACTCCAAACCCGGTACCTGCAAATCCTGATTTTGTAACACTACCGATTCAGCAATAACCATCTCTCCCATAAGATTCATCAACAAATTCATCTTATCTATACTGACACTCATAAACGATTGTTTGTGCTCTTTTTTCTTTTTCGGTTTGGTTATTTGCTTTGCTCTTCCAGCTTCTTTTTGAATAACATAATCACCCGGTTGTGGTTCATCTTCCGTTTTAGATGCATCCTGTGTTGCTTCCGCAGATGCCCCTATTACCAACATCTCTTGTACTTCTTCCGAAAATCCACCATTAAATTCAGCAACACCACATTCAGAAATTTCAATCTGTTCAATTTCTGCAGTGGTATCTAGCAATTCTCTGAGCTTTTCCTCTGTAAAGCTACCATGAACCAGCATTAAAAAGCCTTCTTCCATGATAACCTCAGCAGAAGCTTCGTTTGTTAAAATGTCTTCGGGTGTATAATGTACATCCTCTGTAAATTCCTTCAGTGCATATACCGAAGAATATGCACGCATATTACACATCTGCGTATCTGGCAGGTATGTAATTCTTATACGGAAATATTTATCTTCTCCTGAAACCTGTGGTGCAATATAGAATTGCTTTGGTCCAAGCTTCATATCTGCACTCATTTTTTTCTCTGGTTTCTTTTCTTGTACAGGTTTAGATTCTTCTCCGTTTTCTTCTTTTAATTGCTTCAAAAAAGCCTCTAACTTCTTAATCAGTTCTGAATTGTCACCATCCGGCTCTCCTTCATCCCTAATTTTATCCATCTCTCCATTAATAAAATCAAGTACTTGAAAAATAGTCTCCGTTAACTCTAAATGATGTTCTTCGATATCCTGATGTTCACGTAAGAAATAGAAGATGTCTTCTAACTTATGCGATACCTTCATAATATTATTAAACATCATAACTCCGGAAGAGCCCTTAATCGTATGCATAATTCGAAAAATTTCATTAATACTGTTTTCGTCAAAGGAATCCTCATCCTTGTTTTCCAGTACAATTTCTTCTAGTTTTTCGAGTAGTTGACCATTTTCATATAAATACATATCAACCATTCCATCTAAATTAAATTCTTCAGCCATGTAAGGCACCCCTTCCACATTTATTCCCTTTTCGTAACTACTTAGTAATTTCATAGTCACCTTTAATAAAATCTCATTTTTGTTTAGAAAAATGCAATAAATCCCAATTACAATTTTATATCTATTTCAAACAACAGTCAATATTTTCAGATAATTTTGGCAACAAAAAAGAAAATAAAATATTTTTATCTTGTTTTATTTTGTACTTAGCATTATAATGTATAGCAGTTTTGGTTATTACACGATTCCTTTTTGGATACACATCAGAAATGGAGAATAATATGATTTTTAAAAAGATAAGAAACAAAAAACATATCCATCGTGTTCTACTAACGCTTCTATTACCTATCTTTACTTTAACTTCTACTTTTGTTTACGCGCAAGATTCTGAAATGATTCGTAATAAAGATGTAGAACAGGAGCATTTTCTGGCTCCATTAATCATTCCAGTTGCCGAAGAGTCTAATATTTTTATCGACACATTTGAAGATATTAACATTTCTTCCAACATTCCAATTGTACAATCTCCTACCTTCATACCGTCCTTGACAGCTTCTCTTTATCAGGGTTCAGAATATGACTATTTCTTTGAACATTCGGTTTTTGTAGGTGATTCTTTAACCGTTGGTTTTCAGACTTTCTGCTCTAGTTCTACAGATTCTATCGCTTCTGAAAACACTTATTTTTTAGCTCGTGAAAGTGGTTCTGCGCAGGCTGCAATTTCAGAAAAAGCACTAACTACTTTTGCTAATATTATGCCAAAATATCAAAACAAAGTTCAGTTAATTGAAGATTCCATTTCACAAATGACTGATGTGAACAAGGTTTTTATTTGCTTTGGTATGAATGACCTCGTCTCTACCAAACCCGAAAAATTTGTTCAAAACTTAGAAACATTAATTAACAGGATTCTCGAAAAAAGAAGCGATGTTTCTATTTACATTCTATCCATCCCATGTATTGTAAATGGTGTACAGACAGGCTCACTAAGTAATACTTCTATTCAGAACGCCAATCAACTTCTTGCCACAATCTGTACCGAAAGACAATGGGGATTTATCAATACCGCAGAATATCTCATGGATAATTCTCTTTCTATTCGTTCAGAATACAGTTCTGATGGATATGTACACGAAAACAACTCTGCCTATCGTATATGGACAAGTGTACTCAGGAATTATGCATACGAATCTTTGCATTAAAAATAATGCGTGCCCGCGCACGCACTTTGGCAAGAATTTCTTACGAAATTCTTGTTTAATGCACACTACGCTACAGCAATTTCCTATAAAATAAAAAAGTGATTGCAAGCACACTCTTTGGAATGCATTTCATACTCAAAAAGCTTGAAACACTCAGTTTTCCTGATTTGTTTCAAGCTTCTATTTTTACTTATTTTTCTATATTACATCTTCGAAAAATTCATAAATCCTTTTTCTTCTTTCAAAGTTTCTGTCGGATATTTTGCATAGTTGATTCCATGTTCCTTTGCAAAGGCTTCATAGATATCTTTTTCCTGAATGGAAGGGGAATACGCAGCATCTACTTTAACAGATACAAATTTTCTTCCTTCTGAAATTGCCTGCGAAAGCTTCTCTACGCCACTCTTAATAAACCAAGTACCATTCAACTCATTTACTATAATATCACCACTCTTCTCAGCCTCTGTTCCTACAAAAATAGAACTTGGATTCAGCTCCATGAGTTTTGTAAATTCACCCTTCTGATATGATTCCATTTTACTTAAAATTTCTTCTGCAATCTCTGCCGGGGCTGCATTTGTACTCTCAATTACAAAGTTATAATTGCTCATATCATAATAATCAATCTCATAGATTTCCTTAAAACGAACGGATTCCATTTCCTGTCTATGTACCAAGGCTTTCTTACAAGCCTCCTGTGATTCATAGGATTCTGAATTTGCACGCACGCTGTCATTGAACACTCTTCTGCTTGCTTCATCAATATCAGTAATAACAAATACCTTAAAGCTATCCGGTACGAAATTCCATGCAAGACGTGAATCAAACATAATATTATCTCGCTCTCTTCCGATTCTTGCTGTTGTATCATCAATCATCTGATCAACAGAACGATCGCCTCTTCTAGTTGCTTCATTTACCTGCTTATTAAACTCTTCTACAGACAATCCCTTTTCCATTGCAAGCTCACGAAAAATATTTCCTGTCGATACGATTTCATATCCTTTTTCCTTCAATACCTTTCCTATGCTTGATTTTCCACTTCCAAGATTACCGGTAATTGTAATGTTCATATTATATCCTCCGTTTTTATTAAATCTTTCTTATAAATGGTAAAATGGACGGCTCATGATATCATTCAAGCCGTCCATTTCTGCTTTTTTCTATGGAGTAGACGGGAGTCGAACCCGTGTCCAAAAGACCATCCCATGTACTTCTACAGGCTTAGTTAATTATTTCGGACTTCTGCAGTCCTGTTCCCTCTCAGTAAGGAGAATTAACACCCCTTACCGATTAGTAGCTTCATAATACGCCCACATACGCAAAGCTTTGCATGTGTCGTTTCCTACATAGTCGATGCCCGGATCTTAATGTGTAGGTGCACTAAGGCGGACAGCTGCCATTAGGCAGCGAATGCTAAATTTTCTTCAGCGTTTAATTTTAATTTTGGAATTAACGCATGCCTACGACCTGCTTCTCCATCTTCAAGCCCCCTGTCGAAACCTTTACTACCCCTCGTTTCGTTACTGTCACTTCGTTTCAGTAACAGGTAACTTTGAAGACTCTCCCGTGCGCATACTTAACACGCAATTGAGTGCTTATTTATTATATTAAATGCACTGACCAAAGTCAATGTTAATATAAATTTTTCACCTTAAATTCACGTTCTGTTTCACGTCGCTGGTCTTTCTTGGCAATGTCATCTCTCTTATCATAAAGTTTCTTACCTCTTGCAAGACCTATTTCTATTTTAGCCCTTCCGTTACTAAAATATACCTGTAACGGTACCAATGTAAATCCTTTTTCTTTTATCTTTCCAACAAGCTTATTAATTTCCTGCTTATGTAATAATAACTTCTTTACACGCAACGGATCCTTATTGAAAATATTGCCTTTTTCATAAGGAGAGACGTGCATGCCATAAACATACACCTCTCCATTCTCAATGCGCACAAAGGATTCTTTAATGCTGCATTTTCCCATTCTAAGAGACTTAACCTCTGTTCCATGCAGAGCAATACCGCATTCATATTTTTCTTCGATAAAATAATCATGGTATGCCTTTTTATTGTTGGCTACCAGCTTCATAGTTTCCTTTGCCATTATTTTCTTAACCTTCCTGCTCTTCTTCCAGTTCCCATTCTTCTGGGATTACGAAGTCTATTGTTCTAGCTATTTTGTCCGTTGCATTCACACGAACCTTAATGCGTTCACCTAACTTATAACGCATATCTGTTGCCTGACCTACCATTTCATAAGCCTGCTCATCATAGTAGAAATAATCGCCCGGCAGCATCGATACATGAACCATACCTTCAATGGTATTTTCCAGTTCTACATATACGCCCCATGCTGTAATAGAGGAAATAACACCTTCGTAAATATTTCCGATTCGCTCCTCCATATACTCTACTTTTTTAAGCTTATCTGTTTCGCGCTCTGCTTCTTCTGCACGACGCTCCATTTCAGAAGAATGTTTTGCAACCTCAGGAAGAATATCCTGGTAATGTCCAATTCTCTTTTCATTCATTCTTCCACGCAGCTGTTCCTTAATAATTCTGTGAATCTGCAAATCCGGATAACGTCTGATTGGCGAAGTAAAATGACAGTAGTACTGACATGCAAGACCAAAATGCCCACTACAATCAATAGTATATTTCGCCTGTTTCATACTTCTGAGAGTCAATCGACTGATTAGTGCTTCCTCAGGAGTATCCTCTATTTTTGCCAGAAGTTTCTGCAATTCCTTTGGATGAACCTCATCCTGCTTACTTTTCAATGTATAACCAAAGTTACGAATAAAAGTTGCAAGTTTCTCAACCTTTTCCGAATCCGGGTTATCATGGGTACGATATACAAATGGCAACTCCATCCAATAAAAATGCTGCGCTACTGTTTCGTTTGCAATCAGCATAAAATCCTCTATAATCTTGGTTGCCACATTTCTATCATAAGGCTTAATATCAATAGGGTGTCCTTCTTTATCCAAAATAATCTTAGTTTCCGGGAAATCAAAGTCTATCGAGCCTCTTTTTCTACGCTTTTCACGCAAAAGCCCAGCCAGTTCTTTCATTAATTCAAACATTGGAACCAGCTCTTCATGTTCCTTGATTTCGCTTTCATCCTGATCTTCCAAAATTTTCTTTACCGTAGTATAAGACATTCTTCTGTCGACTTTAATGACAGATTCTACGATATCATGTCCGACTACTTCACCCTTACTGTCAATAGTCATCAAGCAGCTTAACGCAAGTCTGTCAACTCCGGCATTTAAAGAACAAATACCATTGGAAAGAGTATGCGGCAACATCGGAATCACTCGGTCAACCAAATATACACTAGTTCCTCTTGTCTTTGCTTCCCAGTCAAGTGCCGAATTCTCTTGCACATAATTCGTAACATCCGCAATGTGAACTCCTAATTTATAGAATTCACCTTCCTTTGACAAGCTAACGGCATCATCCAAATCCTTAGCATCTTCGCCGTCAATCGTAACCATCTGCACATTACGCAAGTCTGTTCTTCCTGCCATGTCTGCTTCAGATACATCCTTTGCCACATTTTCTGCCTGATGAAGAACCTTTTCTGAGAATTCCACCGGCAATTCATAGCCTCTGACAATCGACATAATGTCAACACCCGGATCATTCACATGTCCCAAAATCTCAACAATCTTTCCTTCCGGTTTTCGGTTCTCTTTTCCATAATCTGTTATTTCACAGACAACCTTATGACCGGTTACCGCTCCCTTAGAGCGCTCTGTCGGAACGAAAATATCCTTGCTGATTTTGGTATTATCCGCTACTACAAAGCCAAAGTTCTTATTACTCTTATCAAAAATCCCAACTATCTGCTTCATCCCACGGGCAACCACTTCCATAACCTGTGCCTCTTGACGCTTACCACCCTTTCCAGATAGTAATGCCACTCTGACTGTATCCTTATGAAAAGCGCCATTAACAAAGCCTTCCGGAATATATAAATCTTCTTCTCTTCCTTCTATCTCTACGAAGCCAAATCCCTTAGGATGGCTAATAAAGGTTCCTACCAAATCCTCTTCTGAACGTTTTGCACGAATGAATTTTCCTTTCTTGGTCAATGAAACCTTTCCTTCTGCCAACAACTCATTCATAATACGATTCAGTTCATCCCTATCCTCTTTTGACACTTGCAACATAACTGCAAGCTCCTTTTCTTTCATAGGGATATAGAATTCCTGTTCCATCAATTCTAAGATAACCTTTTTTCTCTTATCACTCGCTTTATCATTTTCTCTTTTTCCCATTTATATCTCCCCTTTCTATTATATAATTATATACATTTTAAGGTCAAAATAGTGCGTGCCAGCGCACGCACTTTGGCAAGAATTTCTTACAAAATTCTTGTTTAACTACCACTACGCTACAGCAATTTCCTATTACTGAACAAAGTGGACAAGTCCACATCATCTCCCTAAATCCCTCTCTCTAGAGGGACTTGTTCACTTTGTCGCGCGAATCACATGTCACGAAGTGATAATTTCCTTATGCGATTCTGCGCATATTATTTTTGTTTAATAGGACAGTTCAAAGAACTTTCCTATTGAATAAAAAAGTGTTTGCTCAGCAGCAAACACTAGCAAGAATTTCTGTCGAAATTCTTGTCTAACTACCACTATGTTACAGCAATTTCATATTACATAAAAAAACACTCTTTAACGCAAAGAGTGTTTTGAATATTAGAAATTAAGATTTAACACTAACGAAAGTACAATAAAAGCAACACCGAGTATGGTTGTAAGCTTCTGGAGTGTACCCTCCATAGAACGTCCTTTATTCTTTCCCCAGTAAGTTTCTGCTGCACCACTAATTGCACCTAATCCTGCAGACTTACCTTCCTGCATCAAAACAATTCCTGTAAATACGAATGATATTATTATTAACAAAATAGTAAGAACTATTCTTAAAACTGCCATCTTTACACCTCCTAATGCCAGGTTAATTCCCTGTCACAAAGACGAGTTTAACATAAATCTTTTTCTTTTTCAATATTATTTGTATATTTTTTTACAACAAATTACTCATTATTTTTATTGTATAATCGTTATACTTCCTCATACTCTTTTCCAGTTATAGCAAAAATAACCTTCTCCGCAATATTTACTGCATGATCTCCGATTTTTTCAAAATACTTTGCAATCATTAATAAATCCGTCGCCTGTTCTCCATTAGACGGTTTTTCATGAATTACGTGAATCAGTTCCTTTTTCACAGTCACAAATAAATCATCCACGATGTCGTCCGCTCCAATAACCTTCTCTGCCAATTCGACATCACTGCGCACAAATGCTTCTATACTATCAATGACCATCACGGTTGTTTCCTTTGCCATCTGTGGCAAATGCTCCAGCTTCTTGATGTATTCTTCATCTGCCAAATATATCGAAATTTCTGCGACTTCTGCCGCCTGTTCTCCGATTCGCTTCATATCATTTATCATTTTAATAGCCGACGAGATCATTCTCAAATCACTAGCTACCGGATGCTGTGATAACAAAATTTGGAAACACATATTCTGCAATTCCTTTTCCTTATGCTCGATCTCATCAAAAAAAGTAATTGTTTTTTTTGCTTTCTCGATATCCTGCTTTACCAATGCAGAAATTACCATCTCAATTGCCTGCTCTACCATACTCCCCATATGTATCATTTCTTCTTTTAATGTAGCAAGCTGTTTATCAAACTTCGTACGCATATCAACCAAACCTCCCCGTAATATAATCTTCTGTTTTCTTATTTTTTGGATTTGAAAATATGTTCTCTGTTTTGTCAAACTCAACCAATTCACCAACAAGAAAGAATGCTGTTTCATCAGACACACGTGTTGCCTGCTGCATATTGTGTGTCACCACAACTACTGTGTACTTTTTCTTTAATTCTTCCATTAATTCTTCAACTTTCAAAGTAGAAATAGGATCAAGGGCAGAAGTTGGCTCATCCATTAACAAAACCTCTGGTTGCACAGCCAAAGCTCTTGCAATACACAATCTCTGTTGTTGTCCCCCTGAAAGACCTAATGCTGATTTCTTTAATCTATCTTTTACTTCGTCAAAAATAGCAGCACCTCTAAGACTTTCCTCTACGATTTCGTCCAATTTCGCCTTGCTCTTTATTCCATGAATCCTTGGACCATACGCAATATTGTCGTAAATACTCATCGGAAATGGATTAGGCTGCTGGAATACCATACCAATCTTCTTGCGAAGTAATGTTGTATCAACATTTTCGCCATATATATTTTCATTATCCAGCATAATCTCACCTGTGATTCTTACATTTTCTACCAAATCATTCATTCGATTTAAGCTTTTTAAAAAAGTGGACTTTCCACAACCAGATGGTCCAATTAGTGCTGTAACCTTATTTTTCTTAATATCCATATTAATATTTTTCAGAGCATGATTTTCACCATAAAATAGGTTTACATCCTTTGCACTGATTTTTACTGTTTCATTTAACATCTATAATTATTCCTTCCATTATTACTTTCTTCTATTTACATCTAATCTGCTTGCCAAAATTTTTGTAAAAATATTAATCGCTAAAACAATCACCAACAATACTGTTGCAATTCCAAAAGCAACATCATACTGTCCCTTTGTCATAGACAGATACAACTGAATCGTTAAAGTTCCTCCCGGCTCCATGATTTTCGTCAGAAAACCTTCTGCCGTTCTTGGCAATAAAAAGCCACTTCCAGCTGTAAATAATAACGCTGCTGACTCACCTACGATACGTCCTATAGCAAGAATGACTCCTGTTACGATTCCCGGAAGTGCAGATGGCAATAAAATAGTGCGAATCATGTACCATTTTGTTGCGCCCATTCCAAGCGCACCACTTCGATAGCTATCTGGAACTGTTTTTAGCGCTTCCTGTGTATTTCTAGTAATCAGAGGAAGTACCATAATTGTCAAAGTTAAGGATCCTGTCAAAATAGAATATCCAAACCCTAGTGTTGTTCCAAAAAACACCATACCAAATAAACCAAAAATAATAGACGGAATACCTGATAAGGTTTCTGTTGTGAATTGAATAATTTTTACAATCTTTCCTGCTTTCGCATACTCATTGAGATAAATAGCTGAACCAATTCCTATTGGTGCAGCAATTAACAATGTTAGAGCAACCATATAAATGGTATTTAAAATATTACCTGCAATACCTGTCGTTCCTTTTAACACGCTAGTAACGGTTGACAAGAACGTCCAGTTTACTTCTGAAACTCCTCTCGCCAACACATATCCAAGCATCCCAATCAACAAAGCTACCGCAATCCCTGCTGATACATAAATCAGCGTATACATAATACCATCTGCAATTCTGATTCCTGTTTTCTGAATGCTGCTTTTTTCTTTATCTTCAAATCCACCGATTCCCGGCAACACAATAACTCTTTCCATTTTGCTCCTCCACTTTACTTTTTTCCTATACCACTTGTACTATTCTTTCTCTTTACCATTTAACACTCTTGCAAATGTTGTATTTACAAGCATGATAAACGCAAACAAAATTAATCCTATCGTGAATAACACTTCTCTGTGCTGGTCTGCCGCATATCCCATCTCAGCAACGATTGCTGTTGTCAGGAAACGTACAGAATTAAATGGCAACGGAATATTTACTGAACTTCCTGATACCAAAGTAATTGCCATTGCCTCACCTATTGCACGTCCAACGCCAAGTACAATTGCCGAAACAATTCCCGATTTTGCCACTGGTAACACAACTTTAAAAATAGTCTGTATCTTAGAAGCTCCAAGTGCTAGCGATGCACTTCTCAACTCTCTTGGAACTGCTCTTATTGCCGATTCACTAATATTTATAACGGTTGGTAATATCATAATCGCCAACACAATAATTGCCGAAATCAGATTCGAACCACCTGTAAATTGATGTGTATCGGAGTTCTTAAAAATTGCCATTTCCACCTTATACATCAAAGGATTGAGTATCATAATACCAAGTAATCCATAGATAACAGAAGGAATTCCCGCCAACAGCTCTACCGCCGGCTTTACAATTGCTGCTACTTTCTTCGGTGCCACCTCCGCAATAAACACTGCTGTCAACACACCAATCGGTACACCAATCAATACTGCACAGGTTGTTCCTATTATAGAGGTTAAAATTACATATAAAATACCATATTGAGGTTCTGCCGCTGTTGGCGCCCATTCTGTTTTGAAAAGAATTTCTGTTATTCCCACCTCAAACAATGCCGGTGTTCCATTTAAAATCATATATAATGTGATCGAAAATACTGCAAGTACTGCAAAAAAAGCACATACAAGGAAGAGGTATTTCATTACCTCTTCCAACAATGCTTTGGACTTTTTATTTTCAATTATTGAAAACGATTGATTCGTTACTTTTACATCCATATAAATCCTCCATGAAAAATCTTCTATCTACAGATTTTTCATTTTACTCCAATTAATCTACTGTAATAAGTCCTACTGTCTTTATTACTTCCTTACCTTCTTCAGAAGCAAGGTAATTAAATAACGCCTGTACAGCTGCATCTTGTTCTGCAATTTCACCCTTTGTAGCCAT
>JAXJRB010000176.1:0-27195 GCA_036310845.1 Lachnospiraceae bacterium
CATTCGAAGATTTTTCCTTTTGGAATATCCTCTTTTGTTTTTACGGACACTGCTGCCAGTACCCCACCTTCTACCTTCACAGAAGATGTTACAATTCTGGTAGGATTGGTTACTTCCTTTCTTGCATATACGTCTCCACGTTTACAGGTATTTCCGGTTACACTGACTACCTCTGTGCCCTCTATCTCTACGGTAAGCGGACAGCCAAGAGGACAGCCGATACATACTAATTCTCTTTTTTCCATATTATGTTGTTGCTCCTTTCGCCCTTATTCTGTTTCAATTTTTACCGTAATCTCTTTGAGGTCAGGATATGCCTCTAGCTGTTCCTTTTTCAACTCTACCTGTTCCATCTCTCCCGGCGCTACAACCGGACGTTTTCTGTGGATGATTCGCTCATCATTTAGATATACCGATACGTAACAGTTCTTATAAACATCACCTACACGGAAGCGAACAACATGCTTTTCATCCATACGCTGTGGATTTATGGTCTTAGGAACAGTATATCTTGCTCCCTGTGTTGCCACGATTGGAATATCTTTTCCCCCTTCTTTCTTACCACTAAGCACATATTCTGCCGCATTTTTGCCTGCTGCCTGTGCCTCCTGTGAAACGAAATCAACCAGATCATGTACATGCAATACGTTACCACATGCAAATACACCCTCAACATTGGTTTCCAAGGATTCATTTACCAATGGGCCTGATGTGACAGGGCTCATCTCCACGCCAAGTTCTCTGGACAATTCGTTTTCAGGGATTAATCCACAAGATAACAATAAGGTATCACATTCATAGAATTCCTCGGTTCCCGGAATCGGTCTGCGGTTCTCGTCTACCTGTGCAAGTGTAATTCCTTCCACACGTTCCTTGCCTTTAATATCTACTACCGTGTGACTGAGCTTTAATGGTATATCAAAGTCATCCAGACACTGTACAATGTTACGCTTTAAGCCACCGGAATATGGTAACAGCTCTGCTACCACCTTTACCTTGGCACCTTCTAACGTCATTCTTCTCGCCATGATGAGTCCGATATCACCAGAACCCAAGATAACAACCTCTCTACCCGGCAGATATCCTTCCATATTTACCAGTCTCTGTGCTGTTCCGGCTGAAAATACACCAGCAGGACGATAGCCTGGGATATTGAGTGCACCTCTGGAACGCTCTCTACATCCCATGGCAAGGATTACTGCCTTTGCCTGAATCTCTAGAATACCTTCGGAACGATTCATGGCTGTTACGACCTTTTCCTTGGAAATATCTAATACCATGGTATTTAATTTATATTCAATCTTTTCCTCTAAAAGCTGGTCGATAAAACGCTGTGCGTACTCTGGTCCTGTTAACTCTTCTTTAAAGGTATGAAGTCCGAATCCATTGTGAATACACTGATTCAAAATACCACCAAGCTCTTTATCTCTTTCTAACACTAAGATGCTCTCTGCACCGTTTCTCTTTGCTGATACCGCTGCCGCCAGACCTGCCGGTCCACCACCAACGATGACAATATCATAATTTAACATGTTGTCTCCTTTCTGTTTCCCTTACAAACTATCTTTATTGATTCCTACAATAATCTTGGATTCACCACCTGATTTTGTAATTTCAGCTGGGTCTACTCCTCTCTCACGAGCCAGAATCTCAATCGTTCTTGGTGAACAGAAGCCTGCCTGACAACGTCCCATTCCTGCTCTTGTTCTACGTTTTACACCATCTAAGGATTTTGCACCTAATGGTCTGTTGATGGCATCCATAATCTCACCTTCTGTAATCATTTCACAACGACAGATAATGTTGCCGTACTCTGGTTTCTCCTTGATTAGAGCCGCATATTCTTCTTTGTTAAGGGTCTTAGGGTCTAAGATACCCTTTCTGGTAGCAATAAAGTTATCTTTTTTCTTTGCTCCTGTTAAATTCTTAATGATATCTGCTACCATTTTTCCAATTGCAGGTGCACTGGAAAGTCCTGGTGACTCGATGCCTGAACAGTCGATAAAGCCCTTTGCATCCTCTAATTCTTCAATAATAAATTCATGTCCGTCCTCATGTGCTCTTAATCCTGCAAACGAGGTAATTACCTGACGCATTGGTAGATTCTTCACTGTTTCTCCAGCCTTTAGTGTCAGTTCATCAATACCTTGCTGTGTGGTATTGGTGCCGTCTTTATCTTCGATATCAATAGCAGTTGGTCCTACTAAGGTATTTCCATGAACGGTTGGTGTTACTAATACACCTTTTCCATATTTGCTTGGAAGCTGGAAAATCGTATGTGTTACATGTCCTTCCACTGAACGGTCTAACAGGCAGTAATCTCCTCTTCTTGGGGTGATATGAATCTTCTTCTCACTTACCATGTTGTGGAATACGTCTGCATAAACACCTGCCGCATTCACTATATATTTTGTTTCAATATCACCCTTGCTGGTCTGTACTACCCAGTAACCATCCTTCTTCTCAAATCCTGTTACTTTTGTATCAAAGCGAAATTCTACGCCATTGACTGCTGCATTTTCTGCCATAGCAATATTCATACCAAATGGACACACAATCGCACCCGTTGGCGCATATAAAGCCGCTACTGCATTGTCTGAAATATTTGGTTCAAGCTTTATCAATTCCTCGCGGTCAATAATACGCAAATCCTTTACGCCATTCTTTACACCTCTCTCATATAACGCCTGCAAGTTCTCTTTTTCTTCTTCATGAACACAAACAACCAACGAGCCATTTCTCTTATAGTGGAAATCAAGCTCCTTGGACAATTCTTCCATCATTTCGCTTCCTTCTACATTAAGCTTTGCCATAAGACTTCCGTTTGCAGCATCAAAACCTGCATGTACGATTGCACTGTTTGCTTTAGAGGTTCCACAGCAAACATCTTCCTCCATTTCTACCACGCATACGTTCAGATCATAACGTGAAAGCTCTCTTGCCGATGCACTTCCTGATACACCCGCACCGATCACTACTACATCAAACATTACATCACTACTCCTTTTCTATCACAATTCTAATTTTATTTTTAAACTATCTGCACTACCATAATGTGTGCATCTATTTATTTTCTTCTTTATTCATAAATCGAAAAAGCAACAATCATATCCCAAGCTTCTTTCCTTGGGATACAACCATTGCTTCTCTCTACTCTGCAACTTATTATTTATTTGTAACTATCCTGTAGCTTCATAGTTACACCTATTTACAATGATTATTTATCATTACCAAGGAATAATACCATATAATCCAACTGCAAGCAATGCACCAATAATTGGTCCGCATAAAGTTACGATACCATATTTCCAATTAGAATCACCCTTACCCTTAATTGGAAGAACTGCATGTGCAAGACGAGGACCTAAGTCTCTTGCTGGATTGATTGCATATCCTGTTAATCCACCAAGTGACATACCGATGGATACGATAATTCCAAATACTAAGATGTTGCTAACACCTGGTGCAACCTCTGCCGGAACACCCTTGATTGCAAATACTAATACGAAGGTTCCAATAATCTCACTAAGTAGGTTACGTGGAAGATTTTCTACAGAAGGTGCTGTACAGAATACGCCACGCTTTGTTGCCGCGTCATCTGTTGCATCAAACTGATCCTTAAATAACAGATATACAAGAACTGCACCTACAAATGCACCTGCAAATTGTGCGATGATATATCCTGGTACTAATCCCCATGCAAGACTTCCTTCTGCTGCCAATGCAAGTGTTAATGCCGGATTGAAGTGAGCTCCTGAAGCTGCTCCAAAAATAAATGCCGGTAACATAACTGCAAGACCCCATGCAAACGTAATCTGAATAGAACCTGCACCCTTCATACCTGACTTATTTAAGTTCACATTCGCTACAACGCCATCTCCTAATAAAATCAATAACATAGTTCCAATAAATTCAGCAATATAAGGTAACATATGTATAATCCCCCTTCATATTATTCATCTTTTGTAATTAGTCTTCCTTTGCCCATCCATAAGAATATTTTACAGCCTTATTCCATCCATTCACCTTCCTTGTTCTCTCTTCTTCACTAATTTCAGGCTCGAATACACGATCAATACCGGAATTCTTGATAACATCTCCCTTGCTTGACCAGTAACCAACTGCAAGACCTGCCAGATAAGCAGCACCCATTGCGGTTGTCTCAACACATAATGGTCTGTTTACCGGAGCATTACTGATATCAGCCTGCATCTGCATTAATAAGTTGTTCGCACATGCACCACCATCTACCTTTAAGGTCTCAAGCTTGATTCCGGAGTCCGCTCTCATTGCCTGTAATACGTCATTTACCTGATATGCAAGTGACTCTAAGGTTGCACGGATAATGTGGTATTTGTTTACACCTCTTGTAATTCCTACAATTGTTCCTCTTGCATACTGATCCCAATGTGGTGCTCCTAGACCTGTGAATGCCGGCACTACATAGCAGCCATTTGTATTCTTAACCTTCTTAGCCATGTACTCTGAATCCGCTGCACTATCGATAAATTTCATCTCATCGCGAAGCCACTGAATCGAAGCTCCTGCTACGAAGATAGAACCTTCTAATGCATACTCAACTTTGCCGTCTAATCCCCATGCAATGGTAGTTACCAAACCATTTTTAGAAAATACTGGTTTTTCACCTGTGTTCATCAATAAGAAGCAACCTGTACCATAGGTATTCTTTGCTTCACCAGCCTTGAAACAGGTCTGTCCGAATAATGCCGCCTGCTGGTCACCTGCTGCACCGGCGATAGGAATTGGTGCTCCAAAGAATTCCGGATTCGCATTTCCATATACACAGCTGGAAGGCTTAGCCTCTGGTAACATGCACTTCGGAATATTGAGTTCTGCAAGAATCTCATCATCCCACTCTAATGTATTAATATTAAACATCATTGTTCTAGATGCATTAGAATAATCGGTTACATGAACGGTACCCTTTGTCAGCTTCCAGATTAACCATGTCTCAACAGTACCAAAGAGAAGCTCTCCTCTTTCTGCTCTCTCTCTTGCACCCTCTACATTCTCCAAAATCCATCTAACCTTGGTCGCGGAGAAGTAAGCATCAATTACAAGTCCTGTCTTTTCACGAAACTCATCTGTTAACCCCTTATCCTTTAAGTAATCACAATACTCTGAAGTTCTACGACACTGCCATACGATTGCATGTGATACAGGTTGTCCTGTTTCCTTATCCCATACAATTGCTGTTTCACGCTGATTAGTTATACCAATCGCAGCAATATCTGCAGGAGTTACACCAATATTTGCCATAGCTTCCTTTGCTACTTCTAACTGTGTAGACCAGATTTCCTCTGCATCATGCTCAACCCAGCCCGGCTTTGGGAAAAACTGTGTGAATTCTTTCTGTGCTACGCTGCACATCTCCCCTTTTTCATTGAAAAGAATACATCTGTTACTTGTTGTTCCTGCATCAAGTGCCATTACATATTTTGCCATTTGCAAATTCCTCCTTCTTTGCACATACCAAGCCGTGAGAGAACTTTTGTTTTGCAAAACAAAAAGCACAACAAACGGCAACATTTCTGTTGCATTTGCCGTGCTCTCGTCTCTTGGCTTGTACTATTTATTTATGTACATAACATAACATATTGCCAATATCTTTACAAGTAGTTTTTGCATTTTGTTGTCAAAATGTGTAGTTTTAACGCTTTTTCTTCGTGGAATTTTGTGTATTTTCACAACATTACATCTTCCATACATTTTCATTTGTTGTTGAAATCGCTACAGCCCCTGCCTTTAATGCCGACATAACATCTTCTTTATCCGAGATTAATCCCCCGGCAATCACAGGCGCTTTCAGTTTCTTAGCCAGCATAGTAATCATCTTTGGCATTAATCCCGGCAGTATTTCTACAATATCCGCCACCTCTGTTATATGGTTATTCAGCTTATCTAATACCTTGGAATCTAATAGAAAAATACGATATATAGTACTAAGTCCCAAATCCTTAGCTCGTCGCACCTGCTCAATATGAGTAGAAATGATACCATCTGCTGCCGTATATTTTGCAATAAAATCTACTGCTTCTACTTTACTGCTTAACCCTGCCACTAAATCCATGTGTATTACAGCTGTCTTTTCTGCCTTTTTAATCTTTTCTACAATTTCCGCAATATTGCTTACTTCCCCATAGAGAACGAAAACAACACTAATATCGGATGATTTCAGACATTTTACCAGTCCGTCTTCATCCTTCACTGCTGCAATAATCGGATTACTTACTACTGCATCATAAAACTCCTGTTTCATTCTTCATTCTCTCCACTTTCTCCACTTTCTTCACCCTCATAGCTTCGACTTATTTCTGCTGGAAGACCACTAATCGAATCAATCAATTCGCCTGTTACCGGATCAACTACATAGGTCGCACCTTGCGGTGTATTTTCTTCCGTTCCTTCTGTGTTTGCACCTTGGTTTTCTCCACCTTCTGTTCCTTCCCCTTCTGCTGGCTGCGCACCTTCTCCTTCAGAGCCTTCTGTGCCTTCCTGTTGTCCTTCCTCTGGCTGTTGCGTAATTCCCATAAGTGCATTTTCCGCCTCTGCCTGTTCTGCAATGGTCATTTCCTCTGTTTTACTAATGTGCATATATGGCAGAACTTCTGTCAGTATATTACGAACGACTCCTGTTGCATAGGATGCGTGAGGCTGATCTTCTACGTTTGGTTCATCGATAACTACATAGATTACAACTTGCGGATTTTCAGCAGGAGCATATCCGATAAAGGATACTACATAATTTTCACGGTCACGAGCCGCTTTTTCTGCTGTACCTGTTTTTCCACCCATGGCATAACCTGCCGGTCTTGCCGTTTTTCCGGTTCCTTCTGCAACGGTAGCGTACAAGTATTCCCTCATCATCGCAGATGTTGTTGCTGATACTGTTTGTTTTAACACTCTTGGCTCAATGTTTTTTATCGTATTTCCATTAGAATTTACTATCTTGCTTACCATATGTGGCTCGTAATAGTATCCTCCATTAATAACGGAAGAAAAAGCACTCGCCATCTCTATCATAGTAACATTAAAACCCTGTCCAAAGCTTGTCGTTGCAAGCTCTGTCGGTCCCATTGTATCCTCATTAAAGATTAAGGAAGCCGTTCTAGCCTCTCCTGACAAATCAATATTTGTCTTTAACCCAATATTAAAAATCTGTTGGAATTCTACCATGTCTTTTACACCAATGGCTTCTCCCATTTTCATAAAAGCGACATTACAAGACTGCTCCAACGCTCCACTAAAGTCCAAAACACCGTGACCGCTTCGAGCATTACAACGTATACGTCTGTCCGAAATTTGCAAAGCACCAGTACATTCATAGGACTCATTTCCAATCAACTTACCAGTTTCTAACCCCGTTGCCATAGTCAATACCTTTGCTGTCGAACCTGGCTCATAGGTATCAGATATACAGAAATTTCTCCACAGCTTATTCAATGTATCGTAATAGGTTTCCTCTTCCTGCATCTGCTGTATCTGTTCTTCGGTATAATATGCCGAAAGATCCTTTGGTGCATTCAAATCATAGTTCGGATAACTAGCCATAGCTAGAATCTCACCATTATTCGGATTCATGACGATACAACCGGAATTCGTTGATCCTAACCCTTCTCTGTGTTCATTCTTATGTTCTTCATTAAACTGAAGCAGATACTTTTCAACAATTGCCTGAATATTTGCATCAATCGTCGATACCAATGAATTACCATCCACTGCTGCAACCGTCGTTCTTTCAAGGGTTGCATCATCATTTAAGTAACCATATTCTCTACCATTGGTGCCATTTAGTTCATCATTATAATACTCTTCCAAACCATAGGTTCCGTTATTATCCGTCCCTGTAAAGCCTATCACATCACACGCAAGTGTTTTGTTTGGATAGCGACGAATATATTCCTCTTCAAACCATATACCTACGATTTTTCCTATATCAGTCTCACTTTTCTTCGCCTTTTCATTATAGGTCTTTTCACGTTCCAAAAATGGACTAATCTCATCATAAGTCTGTCGTTTTTTTAACACATAATACTGAGAGGTCGGATGTTCTTTTATGTATTTATCCAATTCTGCCCGATCTAGCTTGAAGCATTCCACCAGTGCATCAACTGTTGGTGCCTGATTTTTTTTATTATCAAGCATAACCTTACAATCCAATACAACATTATAAACCTTTTCACTTACTGCAAGAATGGTTCCATTCGCATCCGTAATTGTACCTCTTTTAAACGGAAGAGTTGTCGAGTCATATCTTTGCTGAGACAGAATCTTCTTCTGATATTCCGCCTGATTACCATCTGTAATCCTCACTAATTGTACACATAACCCCGCAAAAGCCAGAAGTATGATAATAATCATAACCGCCAGCTTTTCTCTCATAATTCTTCTGTGTAATTTCGCTTTGTTTGATCTTCTCTTGTTAACTCTGCTATTCGCCATGTTATCACTCCCACTAATTTGTGTCACTCCGTTTCATCAGCCTTTTAGTTTCCACTTGGAATCGCTTTATATTGTCTTACGTAGTCACTTCCTTCACCGGAATATATGATAACCTGTCCTTCTTTTGCATATTTCATACCAAGTTCATTGATAGCAATCTTCTTAATTTCTTCCAAATCTACTTCGCTCATAATCTTGGTATATATCTCATCATTTTCCAAACGCAGATCATTTAATTGACGCTCCAGTTTGGAAATTTGATTAATTCTATTTGTAATATCTGCCTGTAGCTCAACATATCCTATCAGTACAACACAAACAACAAGCATGGCAACCATCATAAAGAAAATGTATCCAAAATTCATAGGTGATAACTTAATCCGTCTTCTTACCTGCTGCCTTTTTATTGCGTCATTCTGCTTTGTGTTCCGCCTTGTCGGAACTGTCTGCAGCTTCCTTGCTGTATTTCCATCTATATAAATTCGGTCTTCTCTGATATTCCTATGCATTGTTCTGTTCGTGTGTACCTCTAACGAACCTGCATGCTTCATAATTTTTCAACCTTTCTTAACGCAGAATATCCTTATTCCGCTAATATTTGCACACGCCCCCGCATGCCCCCACTCTCAACTTATTCTCTTTTGTATCTCTCAATTATACCTAGATTCTTTCAAACACTCTAAGCTTTGCACTCTTTGATCTTGAATTTTCCTCAAGCTCCATACGACTTGGTAAAATCGCTTTTCTTGGAGTCGCTTTACCTAACGGTACTTTCCCACATACACACACCGGAAATTCTGCCGGACAGGTACATGGATTCTCCTTCTCTCGATAAATCGTTTTTACAATTCTGTCTTCTAAGGAATGGAAGGTAATAATACAAAGTCTTCCACCCGGATTGAGCATATCAATCATATCACCAAGTGACTCTCTTAATACTTCTAATTCATGATTACACTCAATACGAATCGCCTGAAATGTTCTCTTAGACGGATGTCCTCCAGTTGCTCGAATCTTTGCCGGAATCGCAGCCTTGATTAGCTCATTCAACTCATAGGTCGTTTCAATCGGTTTCTGTGTTCTTGCCGCCACAATATGCTTGGCAATGTTTTTGGCAAACTGGTCTTCTCCATAATCCCTGATAATACGATACAAATCCTGCTCCGAATAGTCATTAACTATATCTCTCGCCGTCAGACTCTGTCTCTGGTCCATTCTCATATCAAGTGCTGTATCATATTTATAAGTAAAGCCACGCTCTACCGTATCAAGCTGATAAGAAGAAACTCCCAAATCCAGCACAATACCATCTACCTTAGTAACTCCTATCTCCTCCAACGCTGCTCTTGCATTGCAGTAGTTATTTCGAATAATCGTTACCTTGTCTCCGAACTCCTCCAGTCTCTTTCCGGCTGCTCTGATAGCATCCGCATCCTGATCTATCCCTATAAATCTTCCCTTATCTCCAAGGCGTTTACATACTTCATACGCATGTCCACCACCACCTAATGTTCCATCCAGATAAGTTCCGTTTTCTTTTATCATAAGTGAATTAATTGTTTCCTCTAACAATACCGATTTATGCTTGAATTCCATAACTGTTTGCTCCTCTCTTAAATCATTAATCCCAAATCAGACATGTGCTCGGCAATCTCTTCCATATCATCATATTCCGAAGCCTCTTCCCACTTAGCCTTGCTCCAGATTTCAATACGGCTTCCAACACCTACCAACACTACGTCCTTATCAAGCTCTGCAAATTCTCTCAAGATTGCCGGTATCAGGATTCTTCCCTGCTTGTCCACCTCTGCATTAGTAGCACCTGCCAGGAAAAAACGTACAAACTTACGAGATTCCTTGTTCATAAGCGGTAATGCCTTAAGTTTCTCTTCGAAAGCGGACCATTCCATATTGTCGTACACAAAGAGACAGCCATCCAGTCCCTTTGTTACCACAAATTCATCTCCTAATGCTTCTCTGAATTTGGATGGAACGATTAGCCTGCCCTTTGCATCGATTGTATGATTGTATTCACCCATGAACATGCCAATCACCCACTTTCGAAACATGAAGTTTTCGTTCTTATGTTACACTTTGTTACCACTATGCTCCACTTTGAACCACTTTCCTCCACTTTTACGTTCATTTTACATGAGTTTGGACAAAATAACAAGTCTTTAAACGAATTTTATCCATTTGAACACACACTTTTTAGGTAACATTATCAGCGAAAAACCGAGCTTTATTGCTTCTATATAGAAAAAAGTGGTACCTAATCCCAAAATTTAGGGAAAAGTTACCACTTTTCATACAATATATTAATTTACACCAAATCGAATAAACTAATTTGATTGGATTCCGGAATGTCGCCAAGTAAATTTAGCGAACTCATCAATTCAATAACCGTTTTAGAAACCTTGGTACGGATTCTAAAATCCTCCTTTGACAGAAAAGCTCCATCCTTTGCCGCTTCCATAATGGCATCAGCCGCCTTTTCACCAAGTCCTTCAATACTACTTAAGGAAGGCATTATCTTTCCTTCGATAATCTGAAAATTTCGTGAATGCGCTCTAAATACGTCAATCGGCATAAATTCATAGCCTCTTGCATACATTTCCTGTACAAGTCTCATATCCTTCATACAATCCTGCTCTTTATTACTTAAAGAATCCGAGCGTTTTTTATAATCTGCCAAAGTCGCTTCCAAATGCGCCTGTCCCTGACACATAATCTCATACGAAAATGCAGAAGCACGAATACTGAAAAAGGCACAATAGTAAGCAAGTGGATGATAAATCTTGCAATAAGCAATTCTCCACGCCATCATAACGTATGCTGCGGCATGTGCTTTCGGGAACATGTATTTAATCTTCTTACATGACCAAATATACCAATCTGGCACATTATGCGCTGCCATTTCCTCTTCCCATTCCTTTTTCAAGCCTTTACCTTTTCGCACACTTTCCATAATCGTAAACGAAAGCTCACTATCCATTCCCATACCAATCAGATAAACCATGATATCGTCTCGTGTACAGATTGCCGTTGAAATGGTTGCCTTTCCTTCCTGAATCAGGGTTTGGGCATTACCAAGCCATACGTCTGTACCATGTGATAGTCCTGAGATTCGAACCAAGTCCGAAAAATACTTAGGCTGCGCATCGATAACCATTTGCATAGCAAAATCTGTACCAAACTCTGGGATTCCCAATGCTCCAAGCTTTGTTCCTCCAAGCTGCTCTGGTGTCACTCCAAGAGCTGATGTATCCTGAAACAAAGACATAACCTTTGGATCATCAAGCGGAATCGTCGTCGGGTCAATTCCCGTCAAATCCTGTAACATACGAATCATGGTCGGATCGTCGTGCCCGAGAATATCCAGCTTTAACAGGTTATGGTCAATGGAATGGTAATCAAAGTGCGTCGTTATGGTATCCGTTGTCATATCATTAGCCGGATGCTGTACAGGCGTAAAAGAATTAATCTCTTCTCCCACCGGCAATACAACGATACCTCCCGGATGCTGTCCTGTTGTTCTTCGAACCCCTACACATCCTTCTACAATTCGATTGATTTCACTGGTACGTTTATGTTTACCACGTTCTTCGTAATAATTCTTAACATATCCAAATGCGGTTTTATCTGCCAATGTACCTATGGTTCCTGCTCGGAATGTTTGTCCATATCCGAAAATAACCTCCGTGTATTTATGCGCCTTACTCTGATATTCACCTGAGAAATTAAGGTCAATATCGGGCTCCTTATTTCCTTTAAATCCAAGGAAGGTTTCAAACGGAATATCAAATCCGTCTTTTATCAGCTTTTCTCCACAATTTGGACAATAAGCATCCGGCATATCACACCCTGCCATACCTGCAAACTTTTTTACTTCCTCTGATTCAAAGTCACAGTAATGGCACTTTCCACAATAGTAATGCGGACTTAATGGATTAACCTCTGTAATTCCTGCCATCGTTGCAACGAAGGAAGAACCAACCGATCCTCGCGAACCTACCAAATAACCATCCTCTACCGACTTCCACACCAGCTTCTGCGCAATAATATACATAACGGCAAATCCATTACTAATAATAGAGTTCAGTTCTCTTTCCAATCGTGCCTTTACGATTTCCGGCAGATTCTCTCCATACATTTCGTGTGCTTTACGGTAACAGATTTCTCGAAGCTGCTCATCACTGTTTTCAATGACAGGCGGACATTTATCTGGTCTTACCGGAGCAATTCTGTCACACATATCCGCAATCATGTTCGTATTCTTTATAACGATTTCTTCTGCCTTTTCACTACCAAGATAATAGGCGAATTCATCCAACATCTCTTCTGTAGTTCTCAGGAACAACGGTGCCTGATTATCTGCATCTTTGAATCCCTTTCCAGCCATGATAATTCGGCGATAAACCTCATCCTCTGGATCAAGAAAATGCACATCGCAGGTTGCCACAACCGGCTTATTGAACTGTTCGCCAAGCTTTACCACTCGTTTATTCAATGCAATGAGATCATCGTCTGACTGAATATCTCGATATCTGTCCGATTCTACCATGAAACGGTTATTGCCAATCGGCTGAATCTCCAGATAATCATAGAAATCTACAATTCTTGCAATTTGCTCCTCACTTTGTCCATCGAGCATAGCCCGGAACAGTTCACCAGCTTCACAAGCACTACCTATAATCAGTCCCTCTCGATATTTCTCGATTAAGCTCTTTGGAATCAAAGGTCGCTTATAATAATATTTCAGATGCGACTCTGATACCAATCGATATAGATTTATTCTTCCTGTCTGATTCTTTGCCAAAATAATAATATGATAAGAATGTAGCTTTCTGACTGCATTTACACTGGATTTTCCTAATTCATTTAAAGCCTCCAGTGTTTCAACGCCATCCTTTTTTAACATTGCAATAAACTTTACAAAAATTTCAGCTGTACATTCTGCATCATCTACTGCTCTATGATGATTCTCCAACGAAATCCCCAATGTTTTCGCAACTGCATCTAATGTATATTTTGCTTGCGCGGTCAGCAATGTTCTTGCAATACCAACAGTATCTACATAGGTAAAATCAACTGGTATATCCATTCTCTTTGCATTTTCCTTAATAAAGCTCACATCAAAGTTTGCATTATGAGCAACCAACATAGCGTCACCAACGAACGCTAAAAACTGCGGCAAAATCACTTCAATAGTTTCTGAATCTATAACCATGCTGTCATTAATACCTGTCAGTTTCTCTATCTCAAAAGGAATAGGCACTTCCGGATTTACAAAAGTAGAAAAACGTTCTGTAATCTCACCATTTACTACTTTTACTGCACCAATCTCTATGATTTTATTCGTAATGGGTGAAAATCCTGTTGTCTCAATGTCAAAAACCACAAAACTCTGATCCAACGTCTGTCCTTTTCCATTTGTAACGATTTCCTTTTTATCATCTACCAGATAACCTTCGACTCCATAGATAACCTTAAACTCATCTCCATGATCCAAAGCATGATTTGCATCCGGGTAAGCCTGTACACAACCATGATCGGTAATGGCTATCGCCTTGTGTCCCCATTTTTTTGCTCTTTTAATAATGGTTTTCACGTCTGCGACACCATCCATATCACTCATCTTGGTATGACAATGCAATTCTACACGTTTTATCGGGCTATTATCCTCTCTCGTTGTGGTAAAATCAGGTATCTTCTTTACACCATTAACAGAAGCAATCGTCAATTCTCTGTCAAAGGTATCATTTACCGTAACACCCTTTACCTTCACGAAGGCCCCTACCTTCAAATCACCTAATAATTCTGGAAGTTGCTCGTTATGCACGAACATTTTTACCTTAATGGTATCGGTGTAATCTGTCATTTCGAAGCTGACAATGGTTTTCTCATTACGGATTTCTCTCTGCTCTAAGGTTCTAACCTTACCACGTATGGTAATCTCGCCCATTTCACCCCAGATTTCCTCAATGTTCATTGCTTCATCCTCAAAATCTCGTCCGTAAATAACATCCGGATTATCCGATTTCTTTGGTAAGCGTCTTTGGAAACCTTCGTTTTTCTTTCCTTGCCAGCCCTTTTCTTCTGCTTTTGCAGGCTTTGCTGCTTCCGAAGTTGTTTTTTCCTTAGTTTCTGCGTCTGCTGACTTGGTATTCTGTTTTTCTAATGGTTTCTTTGTTTTCTCTTCTGCTTCTCTTGGAACATATTCATCCTCAGAATGATTAGCAAAACGATTTGTGATTCCCTCAACAATCTGCTGTATGCGAAGCTCATCGGCCTTTTTATACTTACTCTCCGATTCTGTTTCACGATAATCTACCATAAATTTCACATAAAAACCACATCGTTCATTTAGAACCTTATCCAGTATGCGAACCAACTCATCCTCTTTGGATTTTGCTATTACACTGTCCTCTAGAATCAACTCCATGGTATTGTTATCCGGAAAATTCATCTGAGCAGTACGAAACATCGTATAAAGCATATGCTCACATTCTTTCAGTTCCATGAGTATGCTGTCTTTATAGACATACATAAGCTTCTCAGGATTATACTGTTCTGAGAGTACAAATTTTTCATATATTTTTATGACAATATTATCATTTGGAAAGAATTGCTTCTTAATCTCGTTCTCTACTGCATAAATGTTCTCTTTTTCAATCAGTCTCTCACTTCGAATATATACTCGAAGAAGATCCTTTCTTTTCGTAGCCGTAACTCGTTCTACCACTACCTGTTCAAATAAATCCCTATGCGTTCCAGTAAGCGTAAGGTTTGGAAAAGCTTCAAAAAACTTCTTCTCCATTTAGCCACATCCTTCTCAAAGTACCCCTAGTGCCTAATCTATTTCCAGTTATCAAGCTCAGACTTTAAAGTTGATAAAAGTTCCTTCTCCGGTACCTTGCGTACGATTTCTCCTTTTTTAATCAAGAGACCTTCTCCAATACCACCTGCAATTCCGATATCGGCTTCTTTGGCTTCTCCCGGTCCATTTACTGCACAGCCCATAACAGCCACCTTAATATTCAGGTCATATCCCTGTACCATAGTCTCTACCTGATTTGCCAAGCCGATCAAATCAATATTCGTTCTTCCACAGGTCGGACAAGACACTACCTCAATTCCACCCTTACGAAGTCCTAATGTTCTTAAAATCAGCTTTGCTGACTTAATCTCTTCTACCGGATCACCTGTTAATGATACTCGGATAGTATCTCCAATACCACTATTTAAAATGATTCCAAGACCAATCGCAGACTTAATATTTCCACTTGTAACTGTTCCCGATTCTGTAATTCCTACATGAATCGGATAAACCGTTTTTCCTGCTAATAATTCATGCGCTTTCACACTCATCATAACATCGGACGACTTAATACTAATGACAAGATTGTCATATCCTAAATCCTCAATAATTCCAACCTTATCTAGCGCGCTCTCTACGATACCTTCTGCTGTTACACCATGGTATTTCTCTACTAGCTCTTTCTCCAAAGAACCACTATTTACACCTACACGAATCGGAATATTACGTTCTTTTGCCACTTTAACAACTTCGGCAACCTTTTCCCTGCTTCCGATATTTCCTGGATTAATACGAATCTTGTCCGCACCATTCTCCATCGCTGCAATGGCCATTTTATAATCAAAATGAATATCTGCTACTAACGGAATGGATATCTCTTTCTTGATCTCTGCAATCGCCTTTGCAGCTTCCATATTCGGTACCGTACTACGAATAATGTCACAACCTGCTTCCTGCAATCTTAGTATTTGTTTTACCGTTGCAGCTACATCCTCTGTCTTTGTATTTGTCATTGACTGAATCATAATCGGATTGCCGCCACCAATTACTTTATTACCAATCTGAATTACTTTTGTATTATCTCGAAACATTTTTTTCCTTTCCAAAGGTACTGAACCTTTTCTAAGCAAAGCCTCTATAATCCTTCTACAATAATCTCACTATACTGCAGACAATACGCCTCTTTACCTGAAGCATTAAAGTATTCTCATAATATCATTATACATAACAAATACCATAAGAATCATCAATGCAACAAATCCTACAAAGTGTACCATACCTTCCTTTTCCGGTGGAATCGGTTTTCCTCTTACAACCTCTATAAGCATAAAAAGCAATCGTCCTCCATCCAGCGCCGGAATCGGCAACAGATTCATAACGCCAAGATTGACACTTAACAATACTGCAAAATTAATCATTGTCAATATCGTTGCTGATAATCCATAAGGTGTTGTCTGTTCAATTGTCTGATCAATCGTTACCGCTATACCTACCGGACCGGCTAAATCATCCTTTGATAACTGCCCCTGCACTAACATCAGTAAACCATCAACCGTTACCTTTAGCCAGTATCTTACTTCATAGAAGCTGTATTGTATCAGTTCAAAGCCTTTACATTTCACTTGCTCACCAATGGTAAAGCCCATATAATAACGGTTATCCTCTTCGCTGAACCTCGGTGTTATCATCGTTTTATGCTTCTCTCCATTACGCAAGAACTCTACTTCGATTGTCTTTCCCTGACTCATAGAAGATATTAAGGTAACCTCTGCCTGCAAATGCACTCTGTCACCATCCATCTTAGTAATAACATCTCCAACCTCAAGGCCTGCCTCTTTTGCCGGGTATCCATCCTTTAAGCCGTTAATGGTCGGTTTCATAGTCCCTGAAAATCCAACTACTATGAGCGAAAGTAAGAATGCAAGAATAATATTGAAAAACGGGCCTGCAAATACGGTTGCAATCCTAGCCCATACTTTTGCTTCTGAAAATGATCCCTCTGTTTTCTGCTTCTCATTACCCTCTTCCTTTGAAGAATACACACCGTCTTCGCCCTCAAACATACAGGCGCCACCAAGCGGCAGTAAACGTAAGACATATTTTGTCTCACCCTTTGTAAATTTAACTAGCGCAGGTCCCATACCAATTGCAAATTCCAACACCTTAATGCCATTAAGCTTTGCAATCAGAAAATGTCCTAATTCATGCGCGATTACCACGATACTAAATACAAGTATAAATACAATAAGCGTTACCAGCATCCTCATTCTCCTTAACAAAATCTATATTCCATATTTTGCCTGAATCAATTCGTATGTCTCATTTTCAGCAGCTAAAATCTGTTCAACATTTGGATTCTCTACCTTTCTATGAGCATCCATACACATTTCAATAATCTCCGGAATCTCCAAGAAACGAATCTTTCTATTCAAAAATAGACTAACAGCCTTCTCATTTGCCGCATTAAATACCGTTGGAATACTTCCCCCCTCTGTTGCCGCACGCATCGCAAGCTTCAATCCTGTAAAGGTCTCCATATCCGGTTTCTCAAAGGTTATACTTCCTAATTCATAGAAATCTACACGTTTTCCAGCCATTGGCCGTCTGTCCGGGTAAAATAAAGCATACTGTATCGGAAGCTTCATATCTGGTGTTCCAAGCTGAGCGATAATGCCACCATCCACATACTCAACCATGGAATGAATAATACTCTGTGGATGTACCACTACCTGAATCCTGTCTAAATCCACATCGAACAGCCACTTTGCTTCCATAACCTCAAGCCCCTTGTTTACGAGGGTTGCTGAGTCAATCGTAATCTTACTTCCCATAGACCAGTTTGGATGCTTTAAAGCATCCTCAACCTGCATGTTTACTAATTCATCCTTTGTTTTTCCTCTAAACGGTCCACCGGATGCTGTAATCAATAATTTGCTGATTCTATCCTTATTTTCACCCTGCATAGACTGGAAAATAGCACTATGCTCGCTATCTACAGGTAGAATAGAGACACCCATCTGCTCTGCTAAAGGCATAATAATATGACCAGCGGTAACAAGTGTTTCCTTATTTGCAAGCGCAATATCCTTTTTCTTCTTAATCGCTGCAATTGTTGGTCTGATTCCAATCATTCCTACAATGGCTGTTACAAGCACTTCAGATTCCTCCATCTCCGCAATCTGAATCAAACCATCCATGCCAGGAACCACCTCAACCTGTAAATCAGCTATTCTTGTCTTCAATTCTTCACATGCCGCCTCGCTCTGTAAGGAAACAAGTCTCGGCTTAAACTCTCGAATCTGTTCCTCTAACAACTTTACATTATTTCCCGCAGCGAGTGCTACTACTTCCAAATCCGGATTCTCTCTTACTATTTCAAGCGTCTGTGTTCCTATCGAACCTGTTGATCCTAATATCGCTATCTTCTTCACTTGTCTACCATACCTTTCCCTATTGCAACTCTGTGCTAATGCCTCTATTTCTATAACTCAATAATTTTATTCCTTCAGCCTTACTTACATTTATATCCATGAATTCTTTGTCCTATGCTGATTTTCAGAGACTTCAACGTAAATTATCTGTAATTATTCAGTACCTTCTTAATTACGATGAAAAATCCATACTAAATTTGCTTCACAAATGGATTTTCACTTCTGAATCATGTTCTTACGGTCTCAGCAGCAAGTGCTTCGACCTGCTCTGAATAGTTACTAATACCTTTACAACTACATAGGATTTTTGCTTACTGTATCATTTTCTTACGGTCTCAGCAATAAATGCTTCTACCTATCTAAACAATTACACTTATTCTAAAACAAAGAATGCACTTTGCACATTATCGCTACGCTACAGAAGTTTCCTATTACCTTAAAAAAATAATTACTAAAAAATAAATCATTGGCGCTGTAAATATAACACTATCAAAACGATCCATAATTCCACCATGTCCAGGAATCAGATTGCCATAATCCTTAATATCATGATTACGTTTGATGGCTGATGCAGCTAAATCACCTACCTGCGAAATTACCGAGCCAATCGCTCCAATAATAGCCAACATAACTCCAAACTGATTTACACCAAAAGTCTTATCCAATAAAAAGAATCCGAACAAAGCACCAACTAATGCGGAACCTAGAATTCCTCCAATAGAACCCTCTATTGTTTTCTTTGGACTAAGCTGTGGAACCAGCTTATGCTTTCCCATCAATACTCCCACCAAATATGCACAAGTATCAGAAATCCATGAACTAATAAAAATCATCCATACTAAATATACACCGTATTCCAATTCTCTCGTTAAAAAAATGAAAGATAACATAACGGGAGCGTATATTAATGAAAAATACGTTGCCATTACTTGATTTGCTGTATATTTAGGAAACGCAAATACATAAACAAACATCAACGCCATCAATAATAAAATAACAGTAATCATAAAATAAGTATGTGTCTGCGCAAAGAAAATCAGCAAATAATATGCCGCTATCGCAAGCATTCCTGTAATCTCCAATGCATTCAACTTTTTACCTGTATGAATTCCACAAGCTTTTGTTAATTCTAAAAATGCCACATTCGAAATCAAATATAATGTCACAGCAAGGATTGGTCCGCCTGGCAATATCGTTGCCAAAGCTATGATAACCAGAATCACACTGCTGATTGTTCTCTCTTTACTAATCTTGGAAGCCATCTTATTCCTCCTTCACAAGTCCATATCTTCTGTCTCTATTTTGATATACCTCTATCGCCTTTACCAGTTCTTCTTTGCTAAAATCAGGCCATGGCACAGGCGTAAAATAAAATTCCGCATACGCAAGCTGCCACAATAAATAATTGGAAATTCTCTGTTCACCTGATGTACGAATCATCAAATCAGGATCTGGAATCCCCATTGTATCAAGCTCATTTGTTATCATTTCTTCCGAAATCTCATCTACCGAAATCTCTCCCTGTGTAGCTTTTTGGGCTATACTCTTAACCGCTCTTCTTATCTCATCACGACTACCATAATTTAATGCAATCTGGAAATGAAGTCCTGTATTATCCTTAGATGCTTCCTCGAGTTGTGCAATGCTAGCCTTAATATCGTCTGCAAGTCTTGATTTATCACCAATTACACGAACGCACATATTATTTTTTGCTGCTGTTTTCAAGCAAGTCTTCATATAATTTCTAAGAAGCTGCATCAAAGCATCTACCTCATCCTGTGGCCTATTCCAATTCTCTGTAGAAAACGCATACACAGTAAGATACTGAACTCCTAACTTATATGCTTCCTCACAAATAATTTCCACATTTTTGGCTCCTTGTATATGCCCTGCTTTTCTTGGCAAACCTTTTGCTTTTGCCCATCTACCATTTCCATCCAAAATAATTGCTATATGTGCTGGTACCTTCATAATCAAATCTCCTTTTTTTCCTCACTTCAGGATACATTCTTTATTTCCTTGGTGATATGCTATTACTGTCTACTATATTTCAGCAACAATAATCAAGAAAAAAGGGGACACTACATCCATCATGTATTGCCCCTCTCTATCGTCATTTGTTATAAACAGGTCTTATACTGTAAGAATCTCTTTAGACTTCTCTTCAATTGCCTTATCAATATCCTTGATAAACTTATCGGTAAGCTTCTGCACAGAATCCTCTAAGTCCTTAATCTCATCCTCTGAAACTTCTGTCTTAGCAAGTTTCTTAAAGGAATCATTTGCGTCTCTTCTAATGTTACGAACTGCAACCTTAGAATCCTCGCCCTTCTTCTTTACATCCTTAACGAGTTCTTTTCTTCGCTCCTCTGTTAACTCTGGAAATACTAAACGAATAACAGAACCATCATTGCTTGGTGTGATACCAATATCAGAAGCCATAATAGCCTTCTCAATATCACGAATTAAACTCTTCTCCCAAGGTGCAATCTGAATCATTCTTGCTTCCGGAACAGTAATATTACCAACCTGCTGAATTGGTGTTGGTGTTCCATAATAATCTACCTTTATCTTATCAAGAACGTGAGGATTTGCACGTCCTGCACGAATTGTCTGATAGTCTCCCAAAAGAAAGTCATACGCTTTTTGCATTTTTTCTTCAAAAGGTTTTACTCTTGCATCCATTATTTTATATCCTCCTGTTTATCCATTATGTTATGATACAGTAATCACTGTACCGTTTGTTTTACCCATTACGGTATTAATAATACTATTCTCTTCATTTAAACCGAAGAGAGTCATTGGTATCTTATTCTCCATGCACAATACTGCTGCTGCTAAATCCATAACCCCCAGCTTCTTATCAACAACCTCCTGAACCGGAATTGTATCAAACTTCTTTGCATTCGGATTCTTCTTTGGGTCTGAATCATATACACCATCAATTGCTTTTGCTGACAAAATCATATCAGCCTCAATCTCAATCGCTCTTAACACAGTTCCCATATCTGTAGAGAAATATGGATGCCCAATTCCACCTGCGAAGAATACAACTTTTCCATTTTCTAATGCATTAACAGCCTTATCCTTAGAAAACAACTCTGTAAATGACGCACACTGGAAAGGAGTGTATATCTCTGTCTCCATACCAACAGAACGGAAAATTTCTGAAACATAGATACAATTCATAACTGTTGCTAACATACCAATCTGATCAGCCTTTGTTCTATCAATTGTCTCACTTGTTCTACCTCTCCAAAAGTTACCGCCTCCAATGAGAATACTAACTTGTGTTCCACCATCCACGATTGTCTTTACTTGCTTTGCAACCTGTGTTACTGTTTCTTCATCAAATCCCGTTTTCTTCTCACCTGCAAGCGCTTCTCCACTTAACTTTAATAAAATTCTCTGCATTCTGTTGATACACCTTTCCTATCTTTTATATCTATTTCTGTAACCATTCCATGTCTTCATAGTTACATCTTTATTTATTCTTTTTTCCCTTTACATCACTAAAGAATGAAGTTGGGCTAACTTCTGCATAACACTGTGAACACATACCTTCAATTACTGCACCGTTATTAATCTGTACAGACTTAGATTTAATGTTACCCATAACGATTGCCGATGTATCTAATACAACCGGACCATGCACATCAATATCACCCTTTACTGCTCCTGCAATAACAGCACTTGTTGCATAAATGTTTCCAATAACAACGGAACTCTGACCTATCTTAACGCTTCCCTTACTCTTTACTTCACCATTAATCTGTGCAGATTCTGCATAAATTTCTGCTGCTGAAGAATTACCATTGATGCTTCCTGTCACATTTAATTTTCCATGTATTTCAATATTTCCATTGATATTTCCAATCAAATCCATATTACCACTACTGATAACATCACCTGTAATTGTCATCCCTGCTGTAATAACCGCTGTATCAGTTGAAATCCCAACAGATGACTGCATAAAATTACCTGCATTTGCATTATTAAAGCTCGGTGCTGTCTTTTCAATATATGTTGGTTCCGCCATATTCTGTTCTACCTCATTTAATAGTTCTTCTACTTCTTCACTTACCTGCGCATCCATGACCACATCAACACTTTCAGATGCTTCGACCTGTTCCATCGCTGGCTCAGTTTCCATTCCCAATGCTGCAACTTCTTCTTCCAGCATTGCTTCTAAATCTTTGAATCCCTCACTGTCAGGCTGTCCAAATAAATCTTCTGAAGAAATTGGCGTTGCATCTGTTGAAATCGCAAGCTCATCTCCTTCTAAGTCCATGTCTTCCACCATATTATCTGTTACTGTCTGTGATAAATCCTGCTTTAAATCCTGAAAAAATCCCATTCTAACTCTCCTCCAATTTTCCACCTTATTATGTACATTTAGTTAGCCTGTACGTGCTGTATCGGAGTTGTATCCTCCGTTATTGGTAGCAAAACAGTATCCTCTGATTCCAATATTTTCTCAATGATTATCGGAAGAGCTTCTACTGTAGTATCTTTATTTGATGCATCATGCAATAAAACAACCGCCGAACCATACTTTGAAACATTATCTAAAACATTTTGAGCAATTCGTTCCGCACTGATATAGCTACTTGCCGCATCACCACAGGAAATATTCCAATCGAAATAAATCATTTTCTCCTGCGACAAATACGCTATTAAATCTTGCATAACATCCGTTTTACATATTGTATTGCTGCTACCTCCGGGAAATCGAACAATATTACTTTCAACACCCGTCACCTCATACAAATAAGCGCGAAGCTTATTCATATCCTCAGCAAATGCCTCCGTTGATTGATAAATTTCCCGAAATTTATGACTATATGAATGCATACCAAGAGTATGTCCTTCTTTCACTATGCGTTGGTATTCTTCCATATATCTCTCATTCCCACACACAAAAAAGGTTGCCTTTACTCCATATTCATTCAAAATGTCCAATATTTTATCTGTATTTGAACTAGGCCCGTCATCAAAGGTCAGATACACCCTTCTTATCCCTGAACCAGAACTCCATTTTTGTGTGTCCTGATTCATTTCATCCCATACAAGCTTATTCTCCAATGCAACAACATCTGCCGTAGCCTCTTCTTCTGAAACCTCACTATTCTGTCCATGTTGCATTGCTTGTACATAAGCCTCCTGATTGTCCCATATGCCTACTTCGTTTTTCAATTCCTTGACATCCTTACGAAGTCCCATCATCTGAAACATTAATATAACACTAAAAAGTGAAGGCATTAGGAGCAAAAGTGAAAGCAATATGACTGTAAACCTCTTCCGAACTTCAGAATATTTCTGCTTTTTGTCTTCCTCTGTCATCTGCTTCTCAATCACACCTTCCTTTTTATTATGTTACTCTGAATGATTATATCACATCAACATAACTTTAGGAAAGAGTATTTTCTAAATAATATGCTCTTTCCCCACCAATATATTTGGCTCGTGTTCTAGCACATACAATATGAGCACTTCCTATAAACGGATGCTCAATTCTAACAGGAACTGCTACCGCTTTTAAGTGCATTCCTATCAAAGTATCTCCTATATCAATTCCTCCTTTGGCACGAATCTGTTCTACTGCCACCGGATTCTTCATATTCTTCCATGCTGCTGTTGAAAAAGAACCTCCTGCCTTGGGTTGAGGAACAACATTTACTTCTTCATAACCAAATCTCTCTGCAACCGAACTCTCCAAAATCAACGCCCTGTTTAAATGTTCACAGCATTGAGTTGCTACTTCAATTCCTTCTTTTTGAAAAGCCTCATACATTGCCAAAAATACTGCTTCCCCAAGCTCTGCACTTGAATAAGATCCTATTCCATGTGCCGCAATCTCACTTGTTGAACAACCAATCACAATCAAATCACCTTTTTTCAATTCTGCTTGGGCTAAAAATTCTTCTACCACTCTTGTAGCATCTTCTCTTTCTTTTTCAAACATTTTATATCTCCCTCTATTTTAAATAACTCAATTTCTGAATAGATATTCTTTATTATTCAGTCCCTTCATAGTTACGTTATTTTCTATCCTATCTACTTTCCTGAATAGCATTCTTATAACGTTATGGTATATACTCTGCTATTCTTTATAACACATTTTTACATTTTTTCCAACATTCCAACAACCTTTCTAATGAATATGATGCATTTGCCGGACTCGTAGACGGAAGTGTAATAATCTCTCTATTCACAATTGGCTTCTGATATTTTTGAAACAGTTTTGCCGCCGTTGTACCATTAGCATATATTCTTTCTATCTTGGTTTTTTCCAAAATCACATTTAAATCTGTCGGAACAACATTTTTTATACTACTATCACTAGACCCTGTAATATCACAACTTGCGATAACATCCCATATCGCTATTCTATGTTGCAACAAAAATTTTTTCTTTTCTTCTATTGTCACTAACGGCTCACTATCATACAGCTTCTCTAGCACCTTCCAGAATCGATTTTGGGGATGCCCATAATAAAATTGCTTCTCTCTGGATTTTACTGATGGAAATGTCCCCAAAATCAAAATCCTTGATTCCTCATCATATATTGGATTAAAGATATGCTCCTGATGCGCTTGCTCGTATTTCTTCATCACTTCTACTACTTCCTTTATATAGTACTACACTTTTTAGCAGTCATCATCCTACCAACCACCTTAACAAAGGTATTTTTTTTAGAATAGCTGTAAACAAGTACGCTACCACCGTTATCACAATCGCTTGTAAAAAATTCCATAAATAATTAGGATATAAATACTTACCATATAAATCCCCTACTTTTACAATCAAATACCCTGATATTATATATACTCCAAGACTACTTTTCCCTATTGCAGTAAGCATTGAAAATTTGTACATCGGAATCATTAATAATATTTTTCTAAAAAGTAATATGAAAAATCCTGCCCCTACAAAACCAATCAACATGCGATAAATATCTATTCCTAACTGCTTTATTACATCTTTTCCGATAAGTTTATATCCCGACAAATAGATAAAGGAATTTTCATCAAACATAGAAAAAAGCCCCAAAAACAAAACACCAGACATAACAATCCACGCCCAGTCAGCGACTTTTTCTATTTTATTCAAGTATTGAAAGTGTTTTCTCTCATTTCTTTGCCATCCTCTATAATAAAATGCAGTTACAAAATATGGCATCATATATTTATATGCTCCAAGTCCCATACCATCTGGAATAGCAAACAATAATAAAAATCCTATAATATAAAAGCCAATATAATCTCTGAAATAGCAATGCATAAAGAAAACAATCAAAAAGCACCAAAATACTGCCCACAAAAACCATGTATTCGTCAGGAAACGAATAGAAAAATATTTTACAAATAGTGGTATTGACCAAAAAGCTACATACGCCCTCCCCTGTTCAATCCACAGCTGTACATGTTCAATACAGGTCCATCCTAATATAGGTATTATGAGCGTAGCACTTCTTTTCGCTAATAATTTCCACTTCTCTGGTTTTTCCTTTACTTTATCAATACTGTCCCATGCAAAATATCCACTAATCATCATGAATAGTGGCATATGAAAACTGTATATGAATTGATATATTCTATCGTTAAAATACATTGTATTCATTTTAAAATCAACTCCACTACACTCTTGAATACAATGCCCTAATACCACCATAAATATTGCAAAGCCCCTTAAAACATCTGGTAACAACTTTCGTTCTTTTATTTTATTCATATTCACCTTTCTCACGCCAACGCAATTAACTTACCACAATTCGATTCATAAATCAACAAAAGTAGCGGAAACCTTGAAATATCAACATTTCCGCTACAAAGATCAAAGAATGTGCCATGCACATTCTCGCGCCGAGCGCAGTCGCTTGCGACACAAATTCTTGTTTAACTACCACTACGCTACAGCAATTTCCTATTACATCAAAAAAAATAGCGAGAGAGGGATTCGAACCCCCGACACCATGGGTATGAACCATGTGCTCTAGCCAACTGAGCTATCTCGCCATTCAAATATAGATAAAGAAATAACACGTATTCAAAGAATACATTGTATTCCTTCAAAACCGAACACACAAATCTATAAACCATTTAGTATCTCTATAGTTTATGTAAAAATCCATCTAAATTTGCTTTACAAATGAATTTATACTTGGCACTACTAGATTTTCTTACTGCATCCACAATAAATACATATACTTACCAAATAGTTATCAAATATTACACCTTCCGAACTAAACAATTCTTCATTTACCTTCCAGGATAAGCCCTCGACCTATTAGTGACATTCAGCTTAATGCATTGCTGCACTTACACCCATGCCCTATCTACCTCGTAGTCTTCAAGGGGTCTTACTCACTTATGTGAGGGATATCTCATCTTGAGGGGGGCTTCACGCTTAGATGCCTTCAGCGTTTATCCCTGCCGGACTTGGCTACCCTGCCATGGAGTTGGTCTCCAACAGGTACAC
>JAXJRB010000177.1:0-4879 GCA_036310845.1 Lachnospiraceae bacterium
AGGTAACAGAACATTCGCAAGTGAGTTGTTTGATTAAGGAAGATATTGCTACGTTATGGGAAGATTATAGCAAGGCTTCAGAACAGGACTGGAATGTATTTGAAAATGGCATGTTGAAAGTGTATGTTTATCCAAAGAAACAAGAAATGACGTTATTGTTTATTGCACATCATTTGTTAGTAGATGGTAGAGGATTGTTAGAGCTTGTGCAGGAATTTGCAAATGATTATGTTGGAAATATAATGCCAAATTACGTGGAGGAACAGCTCATAGAAAGTATTTATGATTTACCGGAAAAGAGTAGCTTAGCCGGAATCAGTAAATTACTTATCAAACATGCAAATAAGCAGTGGAAAAAGGAAAATCAAAAGGTAAGTTATGAGTGTTATCAAAGCTTTGTAGAGGAATATGGTAAGAGTCATAAGGTGGATTATCAGACATATGAGCTTAGCAAAGATGAAGTAGGGAAGATGGGAGTGCTTTGTAAGGAGAATGGTTTCACCATGAATGACTTACTGATGGCACAGATGTATCAAAAAATGAGAACAAATAAAATTATTATAGCGGCAGATGTGAGACATACTTTGGCTTGCTATAAAGCAGGTGCGCTTGGAAACTATTCAACAGCAATGGGGATTGTATGTAAGACTAAAACAACAGATATTGTGCAGAAGGCAAAGGAAGTACATAAGCAGGTACAAAAACATAAGAATAAGAATAGAAGCTTGATGCTTGTGTTGGCGTGCTATTTAGAAATAAATCCAACTTTATTAGATGCAGCGGCTATTTCAGCATTAGGTGGATTTGAAAGCAAAGCAGGCAGTTTCGTAGGTGGTGGTATGTTTGGCTTTAGCAATCCAAGTTCCTATAGTATTACGAATTTGGGAAAGGTGGAGAATCATAACATAAAATCTATTATGTTTATTCCGCCGGCTTCGCCAGCAGCGAAATTGACGTTAGGAGTTGTGACACTGAATGGAATTATGAGGGCATGTAGTAGTGAGAATAATGAAGAATATTGTAACGGTTAAGTAGGCATGCGCATATACTGCGGATGCCGTAAGAAAACATAAATTTAGCATGCAAAAATCCCATTGCGAAGCAATTTTATATGGATTTTTGCTTATAACTATGAAGGGACTGAATAGTTATGAAGATTAATTCAATTGATTATGGTGGGAAGGTTATAGGTATAGGATTGATTTTTATGCTATTGATACCTCGATTGTTTTTATTGTTTTATAAGATTCTGGTATATGAATTCTTAAATATTATTGCAAAGGTTTCGTTTGTCATAGGTTTGCTGATTTTGATATCTTTTGCTTGTCTTTTGATGGTAGAACTTAGGCAAGATAAGAAACTTGACCAATATTATTGTAAGCATAGAAATATAAAAATACCGATAAAAGCTGGGAAATATGAATGTGGGGCTTGTGGAAATAGGGAAGTTGTCAAGAATAGTACACGTTGTGGAATTTGTGGCTGTCGGTTTGAAAAAATGCAAATAAAACGATAGAAACAGACAATTTTCGTTGAAAATGAATTTGTATTTGATACAATAATTACGCAGTATGCTT
The DNA here is from genome assembly GCA_036310845.1 of Lachnospiraceae bacterium. Taxonomy (GTDB): domain Bacteria; phylum Bacillota; class Clostridia; order Lachnospirales; family Lachnospiraceae; genus COE1. The sequence continues at coordinate 1,578 of JAXJRB010000177.1, forward strand.
TGTACCATTTTCCGTCAATCGAGGATACGTTTCCGGAAATTAGTAGAGTGTTGAAGAATAATTTGTTGAGGACATATGCATGGATATAAAATTATTATCAAATAGGTATGGTGTGCGCAGATTAGATATAAATGATGTAGATATTATTTATGATATGAGTTGCAAAAATGATATTTTCTATAAATATCATCCACCATTTGTTACAAAAGAAAGTATCATAGAGGATATGGACGCACTACCACCCCACAAGAGTTATGATGATAAGTATTACATTGGCTTTTTTGAGGATAATTCACTGGTTGCAAATATGGATTTGATTTTAGGATATCCAACAGACGAAATTGCGTTCATAGGATTACTTATGACAAACGTACTCTACCAAAATAAAGGAATTGGCTCCAGTATTGTGGGAGATGTATGCAACTACTTAAAACAATTAGGTTATAAGAAAGTACGAATCGGAGTAGATAAAGAGAATCCACAAAGTAATTCGTTCTGGCGAAAAAATGGATTTTATCTTATTTCGGAAAAAGAGTATAATGTTATGGAATTGACATTATAATTTCAGGCTTCTGGTGAGTCGGAAAGCACGTGATTATATGAAGTTGGTGGAGGTGATACCATGAGAAAAACTTTTATGTGTAGTTTGTGCCATAATGGAATAATTGGTGGTGGATTATATCTTGATTTGCAATCTGTTACGTTTAAAACTCAAAAAATTACTGTTGATAAGAAATATAAAAATCTAGTGTTGCCGTTGAATGAGATTGCAGAAATTGCATGGAAGAGGATAATATTTCCTTTTGCAACATTTTACATGAAAAATGGTGAGGAATATAGAATGATCATCTTTAATAAGATACGCTTTAATAAGTATTACAAGGAATACAGTGGTACTTAAGAATTTGCATAGAACGCAAACTTTCATGTTTCACCTTATTTGATATAGTGATTTGCACAGTTTTTTAAAGTAATAAAAATGGGTGTACGATAATGCAAAAAACTATGAATTATAAAAAGAATTTGTATTATAATGCAAAAAGAATTGATAAAACCAATCTAAATGCATATACTAGAATTAGGATATGCGAAAGGTTGGTTTTTATTATGGAGATTATGAGAGAGGAATATTTTCAACGATTAGTTGGATATAAAGATAAGAAAATTATTAAAGTAATTACAGGTGTTCGACGTTGTGGTAAATCAACCTTGTTGAAAATGTTCAAAGATTATTTACTTGAAAATGCAGTTACGAAAGAGCAAATTATTGATATAAATTTTGAAGACTTTGATTATGAACATTTACTGGATGCAAAAGCATTGTATGCATATATTAAGGAAAGAATTGTACCTGATAAAATGATGTATCTGATATTAGATGAGATACAAAATGTAAAAGAATTTCAGAAGGTAGTAGATAGTCTGTTTATCAAAGAAAATATGGATATTTATATAACGGGTTCAAATTCGTATATGCTTTCAGGGGAACTAGCTACTTTATTGTCAGGAAGATATATTAAGATTGAAATGTTGCCATTTTCTTTTGCTGAATTTGTAATAGCGAATCAGATGGAAGACAATTTGGAGAGAGCATATCAGAAATATGTTGAAAATGGCTCTTTTCCATATGTTAGTAATCTAGAGGTTGAGAAAAATCAGATTTATGATTATTTGAAAAGTATTTATGATACGATTATTTTGAAGGATGTAATAAGTAGGAAAAAGATTACAGATGTAATGATGCTGGAAAGTGTGATTCGCTTTTTGGCTGATAATATAGGTAATCCACTATCTACAAAAAAAATTAGTGATACTATGACATCCAATGGAAGAAGTATCAATGTTAGAACGGTTGAATCCTATATATCTGCGTTTATGGATTCTTATATTGTTTATCAGGCAAAAAGATATGATGTGAAAGGAAAGCAATACCTTAAAACGATAGAGAAGTATTATATGGTTGATATCGGTTTAAGGAATGCTATGCTCGGAAGTAGTGCTAATGCAGATGTAGGACATATCTTAGAGAATGTGATTTATTTAGAGCTTCTTAGAAGAGGATATGAAGTATATATCGGAAAAGTTGATAGCGTTGAAGTAGACTTTGTTGCTAAGGGGACTAAGGGATTAAAATATATTCAGGTTTCTGCCAGTGTTCGAGATGCAAATACTTTGGAAAGGGAGCTTAGACCTTTACAGAAAATATCAGACCACTATCCGAAATGCATTATGACTTTAGATGTTGATCCGGAGGCGGATTATGAGGGAATCAGAAAAATTAATGCACTAGATTTTTTGATGCACAAGGTTGAGTTTTAAGGGAAATCATTGAGAAAATGAAAAAATATTAGAAAAAATGCACAAAAATGTTGAGTATTAGAGAACTATATTGTATAATAAGTTACAAGCTTATGACATAAAATAATGTTATGTAAATTATACATTATGTGGGAAGCAAATAGAAGCTATTTTAAATTGGTTTAACAAAAAGAAAGGGGTAACAAAGTGGCTAGATTTACATTACCAAGAGACGTTTATCATGGAAAAGGATGTTTAGAAGAACTTAAAAATTTAGGAGGAAAGAAAGCTATTTTAGTAGTTGGTGGCGGTTCCATGAAGCGTCAGGGATTTCTCGATAAAGCAATTAATTATTTAAAAGAAGGCGGAATGGAAGTTGAAGTATTTGAAGGTGTTGAGCCGGATCCATCCGTAGAAACTGTAATGAGAGGTGCAGAAGCAATGCGTGCTTTTGAACCAGATTGGATTGTATCTATGGGTGGAGGTTCTCCGATTGATGCAGCTAAAGCTATGTGGGCATTTTATGAATATCCGGATGTAACATTTGAAGATTTATGTATTCCGTTTAATTTCCCAAAGTTAAGACAAAAAGCAAAATTTGCAGCGATTCCAACAACATCAGGTACAGCAACAGAAGTAACGGCATTTTCTGTAATTACGAACTATCAGACAGGAGTAAAGTATCCACTTGCTGACTTTAATATTACCCCGGATGTGGCAATTGTTGACCCTGAATTAGTAGAAGGACTTCCTGCAAAGCAGGTAGCTTATACTGGTATGGATGCGTTGACACATGCTATTGAAGCGTATGTTTCTACAGCAAATTGTGCATTTACTGATCCACTTGCTTTACAGGCAATTGAAATGGTATTTGATTATCTTCCAGCTTCCTATAGAGGAAATATGACAGCAAGAGAAGAGATGCATTATGCACAGTGTTTGGCTGGAATGGCATTCTCAAATGCATTATTAGGAATTGTTCATTCTATGGCACACAAGACAGG
>JAXJRB010000178.1:0-2271 GCA_036310845.1 Lachnospiraceae bacterium
CACCATGCAGGTGGATTGGCTCAAAAAAAAATCTGAAGAATTGCTTGGACCTGACTACGAGAGTAAATTTAGTAAAAAACCATTCGAAGAATAAGGAAAGCAATCTTCCGGTTTCTGTTGTTGCGAAGCTTGCTAGCATTAACAGAACAAGTATTTATTACAAAGGAACACCTATTTCTGATGAAGAACTTGAATGTAAACGAATCATAGATCGGCTTCACACGGATAATCCGACATGGGGTGCCAGACAGATGTCTTCCCAACTTAAACAGCGTGGATATAAAGTCGGTAGACGCAAAGCACGTAGATACATGGATGAAATGGGCATTAACCCGGTATATCCGAAGCCAAATCTTTCAAAACGCTTGAAACAGGCACAGGTTGTTCCATATTTACTTAGAAATGCCGTCATAGACCGCCCTAACCAGGCATGGTCAATCGACATTACATATATTCCAATGAAGCATGGTTTCTTGTATTTAACAGCCGTTATAGACTGGCATAGCCGTTGTATCGTAGGCTGGGAACTGGATGATACTTTGGATACACGTGCCTGCATAGAGGCCTGTGAAAAAGCATTCAAAGTTGCAAAACCAGAAATTCTCAACTCAGATCAAGGCTGCCAATTTACCAGTCAGAAATACAAGGATTTTCTCAAGGCAAACAAAATCAAGCAAAGCATGGATGGAAAAAGCCGTTGGGCTGACAACATCATGATTGAACGCTGGTTCCGTACATTCAAGTACGAAGAAGCATATCTTACCGAATGGAAAAATATCAAAGAGGCACGCCAGGCTATCGCTGCTTATATTCATAAGTATATAAAGTGTCAAGTATTTTTGTACAAAAAATCTTATATAATAATGTACAATTACTCTGATGCCTGGATATAGTCTTTAACCCTATAAGAACGTCCATTTATTGTGATAACCTTAGAATGGTGTAGTACTCTATCGAGTATTGCATTGGCTACTATAGCATCATTAAAGATACTATCCCAGTCATTGAAATTTATGTTTGTAGTTAGAATAGTACTTTTCTTTTCATATCTCATGTCTATAACTTGAAAAAATAAGTTAGAATCTTCTTTATCTATCGGTAAATATCCAAGTTCATCCACCACCAGTAACTTATAACGATTTATATATTTAAGTTTATTTTCTAGCCTATTCTCTAATTTAGCACGTTTGAGCTGTTGAAGAAGATCATGACACTTTATAAAATAAGTGCTATATCGCTTGCTTGCAGCCACAATACCAATAGATGTTGCTAAATGAGTTTTGCCAACGCCACTGCTTCCTAGAAATACGATATTTTCTGCGTTTTCCATAAATCTTAAAGTTGCTAATTCTAAAATTTCCTGTTTATTTACACATGGTTGAAATTCAAAATCATAATCTTCAATAGTCTTTACAAATGGAAATGCTGCAGCTTTAATCATTGATTTTGATGCCACCTCTGTTTTATGGTCTATTTCATAATTGCATAATTTTAATAAACCATCTGAAAATGATAATTTATTCTGAGATACAAAGTTTGAAACCTCTTCCAGATGCTCCTTCATCTGAAAAAGCTTTAGAGTATCCAAACTGGTATTAAGTTGCTGATATGTTGTGCTCATGACCTGAAATTCCTCCTAATAATGCTAGATTTTCTTTAGCTCTCGATTCTATATCCTCTTCTTTGAAAGAATGAGACTTTCTGGCAATCTCTATGTAATCCTTTTCATGATAATTTAATTTTTGTTCGGTTATTCTATGTACAGTTACAAGCGTTGTGTTATAATACAGATGTATATAGCCGTCATATGCCTGTGCTGTAAGTGATTTACCTATGTATTCTGTTGGAACAGAATACTGGTTTCCACCATAGTTAATCATACTTGATGGATTTACATTTAATGGCTTTGTGGTTATTTGGTATGGCTTTCTTATATTTTTCACTGGCAGGTGTGATAAGGAAGCCTTTTCTTTATTAAAATACATAATTGGAATAATTCCCGTATCCTTAACAACATGCGTGTTAACTCTGTTGTTTATACGAGTCACGAGCTTGTTTAAACCGTCATAATCAAGCTTTCCATTATAAGCTCTGATTTCATCCAGTATTTTCATTGGAGCCTCCACCTTAGCCTTCGTACGAGGTCTTCCAGCAATACATGGTCTTACCTTAAATACTTCATGATTTCTTTCTTCTGATGGCTTAAATACTTTATTATATAAGTCTGCATATGGCTCCAGCACTTCAAAATATTCACTTTTTGGTTCTGGG
>JAXJRB010000179.1:0-2775 GCA_036310845.1 Lachnospiraceae bacterium
ATATTGTACAAGGGGGCTTGCAAAGACGCAACGATGTCACCCCCTATGTAAAAGGAAAAGGACGCAATGGCTTTTGTCGCCGCTGCGTCCTAAAATTATTGTATTCAGTTCAACAAACTGAAATTTGTCTTTTCTTTACCTTATTCTAATCAAGCACATCAGTGATAAATATTGTGATTTCGTCACTGATTTTATCATATTCGTAATCATGAATATAATGAGGACAATTTAGTATTAAGAGTTCTCCATTTTCAACATTTTCTAAATAATTTTCTTGATAGCCTCGCCATTCATCTTCATGCCAACCTGTACCATTTCCATTTGACACAAATAATAGCATTGGAACTTGTGGTACCCCATTATCCTGAACAACTTCAGCATTTTCTTTAATTGACTCAACTTCATTCAACATCGTTTTCGTAGCCGTTTTTTCATAGAATACAGCTCTATATAGGTCTTTTTCAGTATCGGAAAGAGTTCCGTATTTGATAGCATCACTCTCTGAAACACCAGGTAAAATTCTTGTAATTCCAACCCTTGCCGCAAACTGACTGATTTTAAGCATTGACATATTAATCTTGTAATCTCTATACGCATTCGGAACTGCCATATCAAGACCAATAATTGCTTCTACTTCTTCTGGGTATTGTTGTGCCCAATATAGAGCTTCAATTCCCGACATTGAATGCGGACATAACACATAGGGTCCTTGAATATCCGCTTCTGCCAATGCGGTTCTGGTATCTTCCAATATCGAATCTATATTTCGTTCCTTATCAACAACATCGCTAAACCCATAACCAAACTTTTCTATCACAACAATTCTATAGTCATCAGACAATAACGAATATAACGATTTAAAATCTAAAATGGGAGAACAAGTTCCTCCACCCGACATAAAAACGATCGTCTTATCACCGTTTCCCTCTATATAGACGCTCATTTTATGACCGTCAACTTCAACAATTTTTCCAAGAGGTGTCTTTAATTCTTCCTCTTTATTTAATTGAATCCTGTGGTTTATGTATATTGCCACCAAGGCAACTATAAGCACCATAAATATAATAATCACAACTTTCATAATCACTTTTGCCTTCTTCATAATAACTCCTAAACACATAACCAACTATGCATAAACTTCAAATTGAACAAAATCGCTGCGCGATGGCCTGCCAAGGCTGTGACGCAATTTTTTCAACTTTTTCTAAAAAAGGCAGTGACAGGATTGTCCCAAGATAGTATTGTTAAAGTACGACCAATAACAAATATCAAACAACGGACTTAGTCCCGACCAACTGCCTATGAAAAGAATACCACTTTTAGGCTGCTTACACAAGCAGTTTTATTTTGCAAATGCACCACCGTAGAGATTATGGAACAGTTAACATTTCATTTATTTTACGGAGGTCATTTATGTACGAAGAATATATTAAACAATTACATATTGAAGCAAAGCTTCGCAATCTTGCAGATAGTTCAATCAAAACTTATACAGATTTTATACTACGTTTCCTTGAATATACAGGAAAAGATCCTCAGGATATTTCTGCTCAGGACGTAAGAGATTTCCTTCTTTTCAAACAGGAAACCATTGCAGCCACAACACTTAATCACTATAATTCTGCCATTCATTTCTTTTTCCGCAGAGTTTTACATAAACCTTGGGATGATGATCTCATTCCACGTATGAAAGAGGACTATCATCTTCCAACCATTCTGTCCTTGGAGGAAATTAATTACCTGCTTGAATATGTGGATGATATCAAATACAAAGCAATATTTTCCTTGTTGTATGGTTCCGGTCTTCGCGTTTCGGAAGCCGTATACTTAGATTATTGTGATATTTCCAGAACAAATATGACGGTTCATGTACGGAAATCAAAATCTCGTATTGACAGGTATACCATACTTTCTCAGAAATCGTTGGATATCCTGACAGAATACTGGTTTGCCTATAATAAACCTATGGAAGCTTTATTTGTTCAGAAAAACAAGCCACATAACCGCATTACCCAGTCTGCGGTTCAACAGTACCTTAGAAACACATGTAAAAAAGCTGGCTTTACAAAACATATCTCACCACATACTTTGCGCCATGCTTTTGCGACGCATTTGTTAGAAAATGGTGTAGAGTTTCGATATATCCAGACACTCCTTGGACATCGTGACCCAAAATCCACTGAGGTATACCTTCATTTAAGCAATAAAACGGTTCTTGGCATCACCAGTCCTTTTGACAGGGAAGCAGGTGATATCCATGGATAAACCAACTGTACAGGATATATTTCATCGTTTTTACCCAAAATATCTGGACAAATATACACCTTCGTCGCAACAGGCTAAGGTTGCTCATTGCATTATTAACTGTAAAACCGGAGCTTACGGCGCCAATGTCAGCATATGCGAAGATTGCGGTCAGCCGGAGATTCATTATAATTCCTGCCGTAACAGATGCTGTCCTATGTGCCAGGCTCTTCCGAAAGAAAAATGGATGGATAAGCGTCGCGAAGATGTTCTGGATGCTCCATATTTTCATGTGGTATTTACTGTTCCACAGGAATTAAACCCACTCATATATAGCAACCAGCAGGTATTATATGATGCGTTATACCACTCTGTATCAGCCACCATAAACGAGCTTACAACTGATAGCAGACACCTTGGGGCCAAGGTTGGATATATCTGTGTTCTGCATACTTGGGGCTCTGAAATGAACTACCACCCTCACATACATGTCATACTTCTTGGCGGTGGTCTTTCATCAAAGAACGAGTG
>JAXJRB010000180.1:0-15965 GCA_036310845.1 Lachnospiraceae bacterium
GCACGCACTATTTCTATTTAATATAAAAATGCTGTAGCGTAGTGTGCATTAAACAAGAATTTCGTAAGAAATTCTTGCCAAAGTGCGTGCGCTGGCACGCACTATTTTTACATAGAATTAACAATAGTTTTACCTTAACATGGTGGAAGAAAGTGCAAATAATAATTTATATTATCTTTTGAAAATAAATGAAAGAAAGAAAATATAGATGTTAATTAAGAAATTAGAGAAACAGCAAGAAAAGAATATTGTGGAATACGCTTTGATTTTTTTGATTCTAGTCATTATGGCATGGATGATAAAAAGCTTTGAAACGCAGGAATATGAATATCAGAGATATGAAACAGCTAATATACATTATGTAAAAGCACAAGTAATGGATATCGTAGAACAGGAATTGACTTTATCAGGTGCAGAGGGAGAATACTTTACCGGAAAGCAAAAAGTTATAGTAGAAATAGTAGAAGGTAATGAAAAAGGAAAGAAATGTGAAATTGATAATCACATAACAGTACAGCACAATGTAATTGTAAAAAAAGGAAGTAAAGTAATTGTCTGTGCGGATATTCCTAAGAATGGGGAACCGTATTATACCATTTATAATTATGATAGGAACAATTCGATATTAGGGTTGCTAGGATGTTTTCTTGTATTAGTAATCATCATAGGAAGAAAAAAAGGTTTTTATAGTTGTTTGGGATTGCTTTTTACGGTCACGATGGTCATTTGCTATTTGCTACCCAACTTGTATGATGGAAAATATGCAATGATAGCAGCAGGAATAACGGTAATTGCAAGTACATTGGTAAGTTGTTTTTGCATAGGTGGGCTGAGTAAAAAAACGTTGATTTATACAGTAAATACAACGCTGGGGACTTTTACAGCAGGAGTTATTTATGCCATTTTTAGTTACATATTGCATATCAATGGTTGCAATATGGATGAAGCAGAGTCTTTAGTATTAATCTCTCAGGCAACAGGACTTCAGATGCGAGGAGTGTTGTTTGCGGGAATTATGGTTACTTCTTTAGGTGCAGTTATGGATGTGGCAGTATCCATAGGATCAGCATTATGTGAAATTAGAGAAATAGATAAGAATATTAGTAGCCGAAGCTTGTTTTGCTCAGGCATGAATATTGGAAAAGATATGATAGGGACTATGACCAATACATTGATTTTGGCATTTGCAGGAGAGGCTGTAGCAACATTGATTGTTTTTATCTCTTATGGAGTACAGTATCATCAATTAATATCATCGGACTATTTGACCTTAGAGCTTGCAAAAGGATTAGCAGGTAGTACAGCAGTGGTGTTAACCGTACCAATTAGTGCATTAATATGTGCGATTTGTTACGGAAAGCATAAAAAGAGTTAATTTCTATGAAATGAGGAGAAAAAGTATGAAAAGATTTAAGCAATACTTGGCTTTGGGACTTGCAATATTAATTACAAGTACAGAAGTATTTGCAACGCAGGAGATACCACAAGTAAATGCGACAGAAATGACAGGAGAAATTGTTGAATCAAGTCAAACAACAGAATCTGCGGAAATAGTAGAAGTGGAAGAAGCAGAGAAAGTAGAATCAAGCACAGAATTAAAAGAATCGCAAAGCGAAAAAGAAGTGGAAGAAACAGCTGAAACAGAAAAAACCTTAGAAAAGGAAGAAGCTGATTTAGAACATACATCAGAAGAGGTGAAATCAGAAGAAGCTGAGGAAGAAACTGAGGAAGAAACTGAGGAAGAAACTGAGATAGAAGAATCAGAAACAGAAGTAGAAGAGGAAACGGAGACTGAAACAGAGACCGAGACAGAAGAGGAAACAGAGACTGAAACAGAAACAGAGACCGAAACGGAAACCGAAGCATTAGAATTGTTTTCTATGGATTTATTAGAGAATCAGTATATCAATTATGCAACGGAATGGAGATATCTTGATAATGATACGGATCCGGCAGGAAGTGCAGATAGAACAAGCTGGACACGAGAAGACTTTGATGATAGTTTGTGGAAGACAAGTGCAGGTTTAGAAGCAAAGTTTGGTGCAAAAAACGGTAAGATTGCTAGTCTTGGGAATAATACAGTACCAGTGGTTCTTTTGAATCAATATACAAATTCAGGTGCGAATGTAAGAACATTCTTTTTTAGAACATCTTTTTCTTTAAATGAAGTTCCTGAGAATATGGAGGTGATTGGAAAGCTTAAGTATGATGATGCAGCAGTTGTTTATATCAACGGTAAAAAAGTTGCAGGATTTGATGAACCGGAAGGTGGCTTTTCAAGTAATCTTATGTATGGTGGATCCAATGATAGTAATCCAATTGACGCATCTTTTAAAGTGGATGCAGATTGCTTAAAAGCTGGAAATAATATTGTGGCGGTAGAGGTACATCAGGGACGTGAAGGAAGCTCTGATATTTATTTTGAAATGTCTTCTTTAGAGTTAGTGGAGAAAGAAGCGGAATTACCACAAGGAACGGTATCTACACAGAAGGCAATAGCACTTGCGGTTGGTGCTGATGAGACAAGTAGAAATATTACATGGTATGCAGACGCAGAAACAGCAGGTAAGGTGCAGTACGCAGTAAAATCAGGAGATGTGTTCCCTGAGAATTATGTAGAAGTAGAAGCAGCTGTGCAGGAATCTAACGAGGCTGGATACTACAGCAATCAGGCAACGCTTGGAAATCTTGCATATAATACAGAGTATGTATATCGTCTTGTAAATGGAGAAAAGATATCTGATACATACAGCTTTAAGACAGGAGCAAAGGATTCCTTTAGTTTTCTGCTTGCAGGTGACCCGCAGATTGGTGCAGGAAACACTCCTTCCGATATCGAAGGCTGGGAGAAAACTCTTAACGTAGCAATGGAAAAATTCCCAGAAACAGATTTCTTATTAAGTGCAGGAGATCAGGTAAACAAAGCAAGTAACGAAGAACAGTATGCAGGTTATCTGGAGCATGATGTATTAAAGTCATTACCAATGGCAACCGTAATCGGTAATCATGATAGCGGAAGTGATGCATACAGCGAGCATTTTAACAATCCAAATGAAGTGACAGATGGAGCATCTTATGGTGCAACAACAGCGGGTGTAAATTACTGGTATGTATATAACAATACACTTTTTATGCATATCAACTCAAACAATATGAGTGCAGCAGAACATAAGGCATTTATGGAAAAAGCAATAGCAGCAAATCCAGATGCAGAATGGAAGGTTGTATCATTCCATCACTCACTCTATACCGTAGCAAGTCATGCATATGACGGAGATGTTCTTGCAAGAAGAGAGCAGTGGGTTCCTGTATTTGATGAACTAGGTGTTGATGTCGTATTGATGGGACATGACCATGTATATGCAAGAACCTATATGATGGACGGATTTACACCAAAGGTAACAGAGAAGGTTGAAAACAGTGTAACCAATCCGGATGGAATCTTATATATCACAGCAAACTCTGCAAGTGGAAGTAAGTTCTATGGAATCAAGAATGAGACCTTTGAATATGCGGCAGTGCAGTCACAGGAAAGAGTGCCAAATATTTCTAACGTAGAGGTAACAGAGAACTCCTTTAAGATTACAACATATCGTACCAATGATATGAGTGTTGTAGATACATTTGAGATTATTCACGAGGAAAAGAGTCAGCCAGAAATAAAGCCATCTGCGCCAACAACAGATAAGACAACAAGTAATAATTCTGGTTCAAATAAATCATCAGGTAATAGTTCTTCTGCTGCAACAAACACAGTAAAAAATAAGGTAAAGATTTCAGAAGAAGCAACACCATTATCAGGAACATTTGAAAATGGTATGACATATAAGAATATAAAGCTGGAAAAGGGAAATACATTAAAGGCGGAGATGCTTAACAAATACTATGGAAAAAGCATGTATCTTATGACATTTTTAGGTAAAAATATAGGATTTAGTATTGATGCTTCTTCGATAGAAAGAAACAAACAAGATATTGAACTTGAATCCAAGTGGGAAAACATTCCTGGTTTTGCAAATGGATTCGATACCATAAAGGTAACAGTTGCAAAAGAAACAAAGCTTCCATTTAGCATGATAACAAATGTAAATGTAGGAATGGATAAAATTGGTAAAGAAGCATATATCTTCAAAAAGAGTCTTGTTACAGGAAGTTACGAATTAGGCGCAATCATGACAGTAAATGAAATCGGTAATGTTATATTGCAAACAAAAGAACTGACAGATATTATGATTCTAATAAAACAATAGGACATTCAATATTGTTACAGTAATAAAGTAAACAGTAACAGAAATACTGAAAAGGCATGCACACAAAAAGGCATGCCTTTATTATGTATAAGAGGAAATTGCAGGCATGCACTATTTTTAAATATTAGGAAATTGCTGTTACATAGTGGTGGTTAAACAAGAATTTCGATAGAAATTCTTGCCAAAGTGCGTGCGCTGGCACGCACTATTTTTACATTGTAAAAAATAGATAAAATGCGAAATAGTACTTGCTATATTTTTGAATAGAGTGTAAGATAACAACAAGGAGTTTGATAACAGACACCTTTATTTTTTACATCGCTCGGAAAACGTTTTCCGAAGCATAAATACTGAATTAGAGAATGTTAAAAACAGGATTGGTAATAAAAGGGTATTACAAGAAAGGCAGGTATTTCTTATGGAATTTGCATCCGTATTTCACAGAGCAACAGATAATTATTGTTATGCATTAGATGAGAATCAGTTAATCATAAATTTGAAAACAGGATATGATGTAAAGGTGGTAAACATTGTTTACGGCGATCCCTTTGCAAATGGTATCTTAGGTGGTGGCGAGGAATGGAATGGTGAAAAGGCAGGAATTCCTTTCAAGAAGAAGTTAAAGAATCAGATTTGGTGGACAACAACCATTGTACCGAAATTCAAGAGATTAAAATATTATTTTGAGTTAATTACAGAGGATGAAAAGTGGTATTATTTCGAAGATGGTTTTGTAAGCGAGGAACAGATGCACTTAAAGGGCAGAAGCCGTCAGTGCTTTACGATGCCTTGGTTGAATCCATGTGATGTAAATCGAACACCGCATTGGGTAAATGACACCATCTGGTATCAGATTTTCCCTGACCGTTTCTGTAATGGTAATCCTTCCATTAATCCGGAAAATTGCCTGGAATGGGGAAGTAAAAAGGAAATTGGACACAAAGATTTATATGGTGGTGATTTACAGGGCGTAATTAATAAGCTTGATTATTTACAGGAGCTTGGCATCAGTGGAATCTATCTGACACCAATTAATGAAGCACCTTCTAATCATAAATATGACACAACAGATTATGAGAAGATAGACCCACATTTTGGTGATGTTGAGACAATGAAGGAGTTGGTGCAGAAAGCACATGATAAGGGAATCCGCATTATGCTGGATGCAGTTTTCAATCATAGCGGTTATTTCTTCAAGCCTTGGCAGGATGTATTAGAGAAGGGTAGAGAGTCTGAGTATTTTGACTGGTTTATGATTAACGAGTGGCCGTTGACAAAAGAGGGTGGTGCAGCAAAAAAAGGACAGCTTTATACCTTTGCATTCTTTGATAATATGCCAAAGCTTAATACCAACAATCCGGTTGTAAGAGATTATCTTGTTGGTGTCGTTTCCGGTTGGGTAAGAGATTATGATGTAGATGGTATTCGTATTGATGTAGCAAATGAGATTTCACATACTTTCTGTAAGGAATTGCGAGCTGCCCTAAAGGCAATCAAACCTGACATTTACATTTTGGGTGAGATATGGCATGACGCTATTGCATGGCTTCGTGGTGATGAATATGATGCGGTTATGAACTATCCGCTTGCAGGAAGTATGAAGGACTTCTTCATTGATAAGAGCCTGTCAGGTGAGGATTTTGAGTTCATGATTAACCGTTGCTATACCAACTATATGCAGCAAACCAATGATGTTCTTTTCAATTTATTAGACTCTCATGATACGATTCGTTTACGAAATGTGGTTCAGAACATGAGCGAATATCGTGCGCTTTTGACCTTGCTGTTTACGATGCCGGGAAGTGTATGTATCTATTATGGAACGGAGCTTGGCATGGAGGGTGGCTTTGACCCGGATTGTAGAAGATGTATGCCTTGGGAAGAGATAGAAAAAGGAAAATATAACGAACAGATAGAATTTATTCAAAAGCTAACAGGGCTAAGAAAAACGGAGAAGCTTATGCGTGAGCGTAATTTCCATTTCCCAAGTGAATATGAGAATCCAAGAATTGTTCAGTTCCAGAAAATTGGATGGACAGAAGCACTCGATATCGTAGTGAACAGCAGCGATGAGGATATCGAATTGCTTCATACAGAGCATGGAAAGGTAATTTTCTCGCAGCACCTGGAGGGAAATATTTTAAGAGCAGGTGGTGTATGTATTCGTTTCTATGAGGATAAAGCACAGTGTAGATAGAGAGATAGTCGCATAATCAACAAATTATGTTAAAAAAATGACAATTTTATTTACAATTTGTGGGTTTTGCGATATGATAAATGTGGTATTAAAATAAGATTAATGTAACAGTTCGGCAGACATTTGGTATGTTGTGGAAGTGTTGCAAAAAATAACGGAGGTTTTCATTATGTTAGTTTCAGCTTCAGAAATGCTTAAAAAAGCAAAAGCAGGTCACTATGCAGTTGGTCAGTTCAACATCAACAATCTTGAGTGGACAAAGGCTATCCTTTTAACAGCACAGGAATTAAACAGCCCTGTAATCTTAGGTGTATCCGAAGGTGCTGGAAAATATATGGCAGGTGTTGAGACAGTTGCAGCTATGGTTAAGGCTATGGATAAGTCTCTTGGAATCACAGTTCCAGTTGCATTACATTTAGATCATGGTACATATGACGGATGCTACAAGTGCGTAAAGGCTGGTTTCACATCCATCATGTTCGATGGTTCTCACTATGCAATCGAAGAGAACGTAGAAAAGACTAAGGAATTAGTTGCTGTAGCTCATGCTATGGGAATGTCTATCGAAGCAGAAGTAGGTTCTATCGGTGGAGAAGAAGACGGTGTTGTAGGTGCTGGTGAATGTGCAGATCCTGCAGAGTGTAAGGCAATCGCTGATCTTGGTGTAGACATGCTTGCAGCAGGTATCGGTAACATCCATGGAAAGTATCCTGAAAACTGGGCTGGACTTAGCTTTGATACATTAGATGCTATTCAGCAGAAGACAGGAGATATGCCATTAGTTCTTCACGGTGGTACAGGTATCCCTGAAGATATGATTAAGAAGGCAATCTCTCTTGGTGTTGCTAAGATCAACGTTAACACAGAATGTCAGTTATCTTTCGCAGATGCTACACGTAAGTATGTAGAAGCTGGTAAGGACTTAGAAGGAAAGGGATTCGATCCTCGTAAGCTCTTAGCTCCAGGTTTTGAAGCAATCAAGGCTACAGTTAAGGAAAAGATGGAACTCTTCGGTTCTGTTGGAAAGGCTGAATAAGAATAAGCGTATATTACGTCTTGTATAGAAAAAATCGGTTATACTTCTTATAAGTATAGCCGATTTTTTGTTTTAAAACAGAGAGGAAAGATTATGAAAAAGACAAAAGGTATTTATATACTGTAATTAAATCTGCATATTTTTTTTATTCTATATGCAGATAAATATTGATTATCTGCATATAAAAAGATAAAATATATGCAGATACAAGGAGGAAATGTATGCATATATTTGATTATTCTTTTTTAGATAATGGTTTATTGCCAACAGGAATTGTAAATTTGACATCTACCATCAGTGCATTAAAAGCTTTGGCAAGTGAACGAAGAGACAAAAATCAGACGATATATACGCAATTAGAGTCGATTGCTAGAGTACAGTCTGTTAAGAATTCGAATGCAATCGAAGGAATTGTAACAACAGATGCGCGTATTAAAGAAATTGTAAATGGAAATAGTGCGCCCATAAATCACAATGAAATGGAAATTGCAGGATACAGGGATGTACTTGATGAAATACACCGTGCTCATGAAATGCTGACGATAAGTGAGGATACGATTCTTCATATGCACAAAACAATGCTTGATATTGCAAACTATCCTTATGGTGGTCAGTACAAAACAGATGACAATCTGATTATGTCGATTGACGCTTTCGGAAGAAGAAGCGTTCGTTTTAAACTAGTTCCTGCAAACGAAACAAAGGATGCCATGGAGCAATTGGTTCTTGCCTATATGGATGCTCGGGCGAACTCGAATATTAATCAGCTATTATTGATACCTTGTGTTATTTTAGACTTTTTGTGTATTCACCCATTTAGTGACGGAAATGGACGAGTTTCCCGATTGCTATCACTTTTATTGTTATATAAAAATGAATATGATATTTGTAAGTATGTATCTTTCGAAGAGCAAATCAATTATTCGAAAGAGTCCTATTATCAGGCATTATATGAATCGTCCCAAGGCTGGCATGAAAACGAGAATTCTTATATTCCTTTTATGGAAAATTTTCTGATGACGTTATATAAGTGTTATAAAGAATTAGACCAACGCTTTTCTACCATAAATGGTAAACGATTAAAGAAAAGTGAGCGAATTGAACAGACCGTATTGAATAGTATATTGCCGCTATCAAAGACTGATGTTTGTGAAATTCTTCCAGATGTCAGTGCGACTACGGTAGAAGCTGTGCTGGGAAAAATGGTAAAAGAAGGAAGTGTGAAAAAGCTTGGGCAAGCCAGGGCAACCAAGTATGTAAATGCAAAATATGTGAAATAGAGCAAGCTGAATTTAATCTGCTGTAAAGTTGCAGTAGGCAGGAATTATAATTTATTGTATGCAAATGTCAATTGAGGGACAAAAAAAGACAGATAAGGGAAACAAACACACAAATATGTTGAATTGTACGAAAATATAAATATCAAGTGCCTTAGAAGCATTATAAAATAAACTAAGAATGACGATATATCTATAGATTGATTCAAAGATAAATATCGTATAAGGAGATTCACAGTGTTTTTTTTATGGACAGAGTTATATGGTGGTATGGATTATAAAGAATATACCCGTATACAGAATCTAATGGATGCTAACAGTATTCCAATAAAGACAAAGATAAAGAACTTGCGTGGAAGAATGGCTGATAATGCAAGATTTGGAGGAAATCCTTTAGTGACAAATACGGTAGGTGTTTGTTCTATGAATGAAGAATATAGAATCAAGGTAAAAAAGAATGATTATGAAAAGGCAAAAGCCATACTAAGAAAGGAGGTTGCTAGGTGGAACTTGGATTAGCTGTAAATAATACCAGATATTTTGAGAACAATTATTTGATGAGTAATAAATTCGGTGGTGCAGAAACATCAGCATTTAAGCATCTGATTTTTTTCAGGAATGATGATAGACGAGACAAAGATATAAGTAGTTGTACGACTGGAAGAGAGATGAGCAAACAGGAGTTGTTTGAAAAGCTTAAAGCTTCATCAGCGGGAGTTCAGAGCCGCATTCAAAAGAAGAGTGCGATTGAAGCTATAGCAATTGAGGAAGAGGTTTCTGATTCTGAATTGAAAAACATAGGACTTACTAGTTTTGAATTATCCGATACAGCAAGTCAGTTAGTTGTAGCTTCGCTTGTGAAAAATTCTGAGCCTGACAATCCTATTATTCAGGTTTCTTATGGTCGGGGCGATGCTAGAAAGGTTTATCATGTTCATGTGAATGATATTGATACTACGAATGCATCAGATTTGGAAATGTTCGCGTTACTTTCGTATGAAGGGTATAAAGGAAGGACTGCGCCAGATGCCATTAATAATTATGCGGCATATAAAACAATGAAATTCGGAGCAGGATTAGGAATGTCCTCTAGTAGCGAAAACAGTTTTGTGAATGAAAAAATAAATGTAGATGAGCTATTACAACAAGCGTATGAGTTATTAAAGGATGGAAAATCGGCAGAAGAAAAAAAGAGTGCTGAAAATTGTGATTATTTGATTCAATTGCTTAAGAAACATTCCGATCATGATTAGAACCATAACGAAAATGTTCATCATATGAAAAGAGCCGGTCTTGATTTTATAGACGGGTTCTTTTTGTATACAAAATAACAATTTGCGGACAAAAATCGACAATTAAAGGACAAAAGCAACATAATGTGATATTTTATATTATGGTATTGTTCAGAGCCAAGCAGATATCCACTGAAATATGCGATGAATGCATGCACTCAAGAGTATATTTCGGTGGATATCTATTTGGCGGATACGCCACATCGAGGAAATACATAGTATTTTCGAGATTGGCTCTGAACAGTTACATATTATGTTAATATACGAGAAGACAAGTGGGGCATATATGTATCGGGTTGCGATTATAGATGATAATGATATGGATAGATGTCTGATAGAGACATTATCGTATGAATATTTCAGAAAAAAGGAATACGAATATGAGATAAAGTCCTTTGAAAGAAGTGAGCATGCAATTATGGAGCTTCAAGAAGGCGGCTATTATGATGTCTTTCTGCTGGATATGGATATGCCGGATAAAACAGGCTTACAAGTAGCAAAAGAGATACGTCAATATTACAATGAGCCGATTATTGTCTATGTAACGAATCATGTAGAATATGCCATACAGGCATTCGAGGTAAATGCATTCCGTTATATACCAAAGGCGTTATTGAGAGAGAAGCTTCCAGAGGCATATGATATGCTGTTGCCGAAGATAGATGCGTTAGACCAAAGAACGTATATCGTAGATTCTATATATGGTCTGGAAAAAATATTATATCGAAATATTTTCTATATCAGTAAGGATGGAAAATATATCACCATTGTACATAGAAATGGCGAAAGCAGAGTAAGAACATCGTTGCAGAAGATTTATGAGGAGCTTGCTTCGAAAGAATTTATATTTATAGATAAGAGCTATATTGCAAATATTGAGCATGTGACCTCTTGTCAAAGAGGTGAACTGTTTATGAGAAGTGGAGACGTATTGCCGATTAGCAGACCTCGATATCAGGAAGTCAGAAAAGCGATTGCTGATTATTGGAGGGGGATGAGGTAATGATGTTATATATATTATCCTTTATAGAGATATTATTTCAAACGCTCTGTGGTCTGGGAATATTTATTGAGGCGTATGGAACGGATGTATCCCATAAAAAGTGGACAAAGTGGATATTAGTCTTATTTTTGATACTAGATTTTGATTCTAATGTTAGGAATAATACTCGTTGTTTAATATCAACTAGTGCTTATCCATTAGTTGTACCTATTATCACGCTGTGGTTATGGGCTTGGACAAAAACATCATTAAGTAGAGTATTTGCGTGGACAGTGTTTTATAAGGCAACTGGTTTGTTACTGAAAATGCCGGTACTAATCTTAGGCGGAATCGTATATGGAACGGGGTTAGGAGATACAAATTTGAATCCATACCCATGGGAAATACTGATTAATATAGGAATTATAGTTAGTGTACATCTCTTAAGTCGGAAATATAGAAAACGAATCATTTCTTTTCTACGACAGATGCTGCATCAAAGAGTCATTTTAAGTGGAATCGGCGTATTAGAGTTTGCGGTTGTTATATACCTTATGAACCTTGGTGCTGAGCGGTTTTCTGTTACGATTTTTATTATGGCATGTGTGTTTATTATATGTCTGCTTCTTGCGATGATATTGTCTGTGACTACAATGGAATATCAGCTGATTTGCAAGAATAAGCAAATGATGGAGTCGAAGGAAAGCTCACTGAGAGAGAATTACACACTGCTAAATCAGGAAATAGAGCGAAATCGAAAAATGAACCATGACAGAAAACATGATTTTTCTTATCTGTATGATTGTTTTCTAAGAAATGATTATGAAAGTGGTATTCAATACATAGAAACAAAAAATGCATATCAGGAACAACAGAAGCAAAAAGAAGTCTGGACTGGGCATGGAGGAATTGATTTCCTGCTTAACAAGGCGAAGCAGAGAGCAGAAGCGTTACAGGCAAAGTTTTATCTGGAAATTGATTTACTGGAGCTACCTATGGCAGAGTATGATATTTTCTATGTGTTAGGAAATTTATTGGATAATGCTATAGAAGCGATAGAAAAATGTGATACTGGTAATAGATTTATAAATATAAAAATGATGAACAAAAATAATGTGTTTCAGTTATATATAGAGAATAGTTATAAAATAGAACCTCAGAAAAAGGGGAAAAAATTCCTTTCAACAAAAGACAATGAAAAAAATGAACATGGTTGGGGAATTGAAAATGTGAAAGAGATTGTAGAACGATATAAAGGGATATTGGATATATATTATGAAAATCAAAGATTCTGTGTGGATTTGGTGATACTAAAATAGAGAAGGAGAAAGAGTTGTGAAAGACATAATGCTTTATGCAGGGGATGCTGTGAAAGAATTGGAAGAGGCAGAGAAGCTTTCAGAAAAATCAGAAGGAATACTTTCATTTACTGCGGATTGTGGAACGGGAGTTACATTGCTATGTTGCTAAGTATAAAGAAGACTGGAGATATTTCGATATCGAAGGTCTTTTTTACGTAATAAGAAAATGCTGTAATGTAGTTGTAGTTATGTGATTGTCGCTGGGCAATCACTTTTTTCATATAAATGTGATGATATAGGTGGTTATGATGATACGAATAAAAGAAATGACAGAGGAACAAAAAATATTTTGGAAGAAAATCTTAGGAGAAAAGCTATATGAAAGACTTATGAATAACTATGAGCAGGAGCTTATAAGAATACCGATTGATGGAGTAGAGGAAACACAAGACTTTTTGAATGGTTGGTCGGAAACAGATAAGAAAAAAGAAGTAAAAGCATTAAAAGGTTTAAAAGAGGAAGTGTTTTCACCATTTTACCAGTTGATGATTCGAGAATATCTTAATTTTGTTCAAGTAAATTGGGAAGAGTTTGCTTGTATACAGAATGCTCAAAAAGTAATTGTGAAAACATTGTTTGATAGCATTTATCACATTCCGTTACGTGTGTGCATCTATGATATGCAGCTTTGTAAGAGAAAGGGAGAGTTAAACGGTGATACCGGTTATCAGGAATATTTGGCATATTGTGAGAAGTTGACAGATAAGGAATATGTCATAAAGCTATGTCAGGAGTATCCTGAGATGACGAGACTTCTTTATACAAGAATGAAGTATGCATATCATAATCTGCGAAGCTTTGTGAAAAGATTACAAGAAGATAAAGAACAGATAGAAGAACAGCTATGCTTTGGTAAAAGGTTTAAACGGGTTCAGAGTATACAGCTTGGTGGTTCTGACAGCCATAATCAAGGGCAACAGGTTATACAATGTTTGCTGGATAATGGATGCAGAATGATTTATAAACCACATAGCATGAATAAAGAGATGCAGTATCAATATTTATACAATACGTTCTGCCAGAAAATAGGACTGCCGTCATATTCCTATAGCATAATAAATCAACAAGAATATGGCTGGGAAGCATATTTACACAGTAAGGAGTGTGAAAGTGAGGAAGCGGTTAAAAGATATTATAAGAGAATGGGGATTCATTTGTTTCTTTGCTATTTGTTGCGGATTACGGATATGCATCAGGAGAATATATTGGCTGTTGGAGAGTTCCCGGTTGCAGTTGATGTGGAGACTATGCCGGGAATCGCAATGAGGCAGGAAAAAGAGAATGCAGAAGAATCGATAAAATGTAAGATCAGTACGACAGTTCTCACATCGGGCATTTTGCCGACACCAGTATGGAGTAATGGACAGGAAGGGGTTATTATCAGTGCCTTATACTGTAATGATGAAGTAAAGTCTACAGTAAAACTGCCTGTTATTCGAAAGGCAAAAACTTCTGAGATGTACATAGATTATGAATTCAGAAAAATAAAAAGGACAAATAGTATTCCTACATATCGGGGTGAGAAACAGTATGTAGATACATATTTAGAAGATATTTGTGAAGGTTTTGATGGGGCATATAAACTGTTTCTGAGAGAAAAAACGAGTCTAAATACAATAATAGAACCAATATGGAAGGAGAAGACAAGATATCTTGTCAGACATACACAGCAATACAGTATGTATTTATCAAGTTCCTTGCATCCGATATTTTTGAAAAGCTCAGAGTATCGTTTGCTTATGCTTCAGATATTGCAGAAAGAGGATATTGATAGAGACGTGATAAAGCAGGAAATCTCTGCAATGATGGAAATGGATATTCCTTTATTAGAATGTGATGCGAAAGAGGAGTTATCTGTTTATAAACAGTCTGCTTATAAGACATATGTGGATAAGGTAAAAAGTCTTAATGAGAGGGATTTGCAGGAGCAGTTGGAATTAATCAGACTTTCTGTTGAAATGATGGATTTCAGATATATACAAAATGAATACTTTAAACCGAAAATGAAGTCAATGGAAAGCAATAAAATAGATAAAGCAAAGGTGAAAAAGGCGTTAAATATCATAATAGAACGAATTATAAAAACGAGTGTAATAGAGCAAGAGGATATTAACTGGCAGACTATGAAGCTTGAAGGAACCAATCTGTGGAGAATGGAACCTATAACATACGATTTCTATCATGGAATCGGTGGTTTGACTTTGTTTGTTGCAACGGCATATAAGAAAGAATATTTTACGGATAGGAGTATTTATGAGCTGTTAATGAAGAAGCTATATAGGTATGTAGATGATATTTGTTGTAGTCGAAATGAAGCAGTGTTGAGTGAGCAGAATGGACTAATGTTAGGAAGTAGTTCTGTTTTATATACGTTTTTGTTTCTTTATCAAAGTTTAGGAGAAGAAGAATTCTTGAGCTATGCAAAAAAGCTGGCATCGCATGTGGTATCAAGTTATCAACAGGATAAGGAGCATGACTTATTAGCCGGAAACGCAGGAATAATCGTTGTATTATCCAAGCTTTATGAAATTACCAAAGAAGAGGATTATATGAAACTTGCAATAACGATTGGTGACTATCTCATGAAGCGTATAGAAGAACAGAGTGTAGGTTATGGATTTCGAGGACAAACCTGTAAAGAAGCTCTTTCTGGAATGGCACATGGAAATAGCGGATTTATCGTAGCTTATTCAGAACTGCTAAAGCACACAAAAGACAAGAAATATTGCAAAGTAATTGATGGATTATTGGCATACGAAGATTCACTATATGATGAAGAAGTAGGAAACTGGAAGGATTTACGTTATGCACAGCAGGATTCCTATGCCAATGCATGGTGTCATGGTGCGGCAGGAATATTACTTTCCAGATTGCAATTATTACAATTACCGGAATACCAGAATAGTATCGCCGTTCAACGTGATTTGGAAAATGCAGTGAAAGTATTATTTTCACAATCTACGCGAAAAGGGTTATGTATTTGTCATGGAATGTCAGGTAATTACCTGATCATGAGAGAATATCAGAAGTACTATAATCTTACGTCAGAACAAAAAGAATATATGGAACAATTAAAAAGGGAGATTGTTCATGCAGTATGTACGGATTCTTTACTGCCACAGGATAAATATATGATGGGATTCATGACTGGAATATCAGGAATTGGGTATACATTGCTGCAAATATTGTCGGATTATGTCAATTGGGGGACAAAAAAAGACAGATAAAGGAAAAAATCACATAAATTTTATGTGTTGTGTTAATGTGTTTTTATCAATTTTTGTGGGAGCAAGAAGAAAGAGATAAGTATATGTTATTGGTTAATGTGCTACGTTTCAGAAATATATATGTAGAGTGTGGAGGAATGGTAATGGGAATGCGTGGTAAAAATGGAAGTTTAGTACTAAATGGAATAATAATTTTTATAAATTACTCAACTTTCCCAGCAGATATTTCCAAATAAAGCTTGAATAAATGAGGCTTGAGAGCCAATCCATTCACTTACTTTACATTTGATTACAGATGTGATATCTGCTGACAGGCTGGAAATGTGCTCCACAAATAAAGCCA
>JAXJRB010000181.1:0-1555 GCA_036310845.1 Lachnospiraceae bacterium
ACATTGCCGACAGTTTTGTAGCTGGAAAGTTTATAGGTGAAAATGCCCTGGCAGCAGTAGGGAATAGTTATGAGGTTACGCTTATATTTATAGCATTTGCCTTCGGTTGTAATATGGGATGTTCTGTGATCGTATCCCAATTTTTTGGTGCAAAAAGATATGGGGAGATGAAAACGGCTGTTTATACAGCAATGATTACAAGTGCGGTAATCTGTATTCTTCTCATGGCTGTCGGGTTGGTATTTTGTGATTCCTTACTTGGGGTTATCAATACACCGGAAGAATTGATGATTGATTCCAAATTATATCTGGATATTTATATTTGGGGATTGCCGTTTGTCTTTTTTTATAATATTGCGACAGGGATATTTTCTGCCTTAGGAGATTCAAAAACGCCGTTTTATTTTCTTGCGGTTTCCTCTACATCGAATATCGCAGTGGACATTCTTTTTGTTACTGTTTTTCGTATGGGAGTATCAGGGGTAGCCTGGGCAACTTTCCTGTGTCAGGGAATAAGCTGTATGGCAGCTGTTTTTGTTGTATTTCAAAGATTGGCAGGAATAGAAACAGATAAAGTTCCATTTTTTTCAATTGATATTTTAAAGAGAATTATGACAGTTGCAGTACCAAGTATCTTACAGCAGAGCTTTATCTCTGTGGGAAATATCATTATTCAAGGAACGATTAACGGATTTGGTTCCGGTGTCATGGCAGGATACTCAGCTGCGGTGAAATTGAATAATCTTGTGATCACATCATTTACGACTTTGGGAAACGGAATCTCAAATTATACAGCACAGAATATTGGAGCTGGAAAACTGCCGCGAATACGTGGTGGATTTCGGGCAGGCATTAAGATGGTCTGGATGCTTAGTGCACCGCTGTTTGTGCTTTATTTTTTTGCGGGAAAATGGATTTTGTATGCTTTTATTGATGACCCAACGGCGCTGGCACTTCAAACAGGTATCAGTTTTTTGCGTATCCTGTCACCATTTTATTTTATAATTTCCATGAAGTTTGTTGCAGATGGAATACTGCGTGGTGCCGGAATGATGGGAAAGTTTATGGTTGCGACTTTTCTCGATCTGATTTTGAGGGTTGGACTTGCGATTTTGTTATCACATACAATCTTAAGAGAAACAGGAATCTGGTGTGCATGGCCAATTGGCTGGACGGTTGCTGCTTTGCTTTCTCTGATGTTCTATAAAACGGGAAAGTGGAATAAGCAAAAGAAAAATGGATGATAAAAAATTAAAAAAAGTAATTGACAAATTTTTTTGCTAGGTGTATTATCCAACACGTAAAGGCAAAGACGTCTTTGAGATAAAGTTCTCAGAGACGTCTTTTACATTTAAAACATAAAAATGCAATTTGATTCAAAAGGCAAGGGCGTCTTTTTTGGTGCAGGTATGAGTACCATGAAAGGCAACCTTGCCTTTTGTTTTTTCAAATTGGAAGGAGTGACATTATGAAAAATGTATCAGATTATTTTGGATGTAAAGTTTTTGATGACAGAGTAATGAAAGCAAATTTATCCGCAAAGGTTTATCAATCT